>CAIRAS010000032.1 GCA_903876615.1 uncultured Holophagaceae bacterium | reverse complement strand
GCGGGTCAGCGGCAGCTTCTCCGCCCAGGAGGCCGACGACCTCGCCAGCCAGCTGCGCAGCGGCGCCCTGCGGGCCCCCATGAAGTTCCTGGAAGAGCGCGTCGTGGGCCCCGGCCTCGGCCGCGACTCCATCCATGCCGGCGTGCGCGCCGCCCTGGTGGGCTTCATCACCATCATCGCCTTCATGGTGTTCTTCTACCACTGGTCCGGCGCCAACGCCATCATCGCGCTGACGGTCAACGTCATCGTCATGATGGGCCTGCTGGGCTCCTTCCGCGCCACGCTCACGCTGCCGGGCATCGCCGGCTTCGTGCTGACGCTGGGCATGGCGGTGGACGCCAACATCCTCATCTTCGAGCGCATCAAGGAGGAACTGGGCCTGGGCAAGAGTGTGCCGGGCGCCATCGACGCGGGCTTCGACCGAGTGTTCTGGACCATCGTGGACAGCCACGTGACCCAGCTCTTCGCCGCCCTGCTGCTCTTCATCTTCGGCACGGGCCCCGTCAAGGGCTTCGCTGTGACCCTCACGGTGGGCGTCGTGGCCTCGCTGTTCACCAGCATCTACATCAGCCGCTTCATCTATGACTGGATCCTGGAGCGCCACCCCGGCACCAAGGTGCTGTCCGTGGGCAACCACACCTTCTTCAAGGGCAGCTCCTACGACTTCATGAAATACAAGGGCACGGCCCTGGCCGCCACCTGGGGCATCATCGTGCTCACGTTCCTCTGGGTCCAGCCCTGGAACCTCACCCACAACAAGCGCATCCACCTGGGCATGCAGTTCGTGGGCGGCAATGACATGACCGTCCGCTTCCGCGGCGCCATGGAGCCCGAGACCATCCGGGCCACCCTGGCCAAGAGCGGCTATCCCGACGCCACCGTGGTGGCCTACGAGAATGCCGACAAGGCCATTCGGGACTTCTCCGTGAAGGTGAAGGCCAAGAAGGACGGCGACCAGAAGGACAGCACCATCCAGGCCAACGCCCTGCGCGCCATCTTCAAGCAGATGGACCCCGAGGCAGCCGGCAGCACCCTGCCCATGCTCAACCTCGAAGGCTCCAAGAACCTCACGGATGTGCTGGCCAAGGCCAACCCCCTGCGGCTGCCTGGGGATGACCAGGCGCTCATTGTGGCTTACACTCCGCACGCGGAGAAGGCCATTGCTGGTCGCGACAAGCTGTCCTCGGGGCTCTATCAAACCTTCAATGACCTGCCGAAGGACCTGCCGGAGGCCATCAAGGACACGGTGCAGAAGAACTACCGCATCGGCGGGGTGGGCATCCTCAAGGACGAGAGCTTCTCTCCCAGCATCTCAGGCGAGTGGACGAGCAAGACGCTCACGGCCGTCGGGTTCGCCATGCTGGCCATCCTGATCTACGTGATCTTCCGGTTCACCACCAGCTTCGCGGTGGGCGGCATTGTGGCGCTGATCCACGACATCCTCATGGCCCTGGGGCTCTTCGCGGCCTTCGGCTACGAGTTCAATGTGCCCGTGGTCGCGAGCTTCCTGACACTCATGGGTTATTCCATGGCTGACACCATCGTGGTCTTCGACCGAATCCGCGAGAACAGCCACCGGCCCGAGTACCGCCGGGCGTCCATCACCAAGCTGGTGAACGACTCCATCAACCAGACCCTGGGCCGGACGATCCTGACCTCCCTGTCGGTGCTCTTCGTGTCCGTCTGCCTCTGGCTCTTCGGCGGCCCGGCCCTCAAGGACCTGGCCTTCCCCCTAGTCATCGGCGTCATCACCGGGACCTACTCGTCCATCTACATCGCCAGCCCTGTGGTGGTGTACTGGGACCAGTGGTTCGGTGGCAAGGACAAGCTCAAGCAGCACGCGTAGCCTGTAGCTTTTCTCCCGTAAAAATCGTGGCCCAGTTGGGCCACGATTTTTATTGGCGCTGCGCGCGGAATGGAACTCAAACTTCCATGCTGACCCACCCGGCCCGGCCGGGGATCTCCCGGCGGGTGAGGGCCTTGGCGGGCGGGTTCGCGGCCAGCAGCTCGGGGAGCCAGTCGGCGTGGGTGCGGGCCTGGACGCCACGGTCGTTGAGGCCCGCGAGGAAGGCGTCGAAGGTCTCGAAGAGGGCCCCGCCCTCGACCTCGGTGTGGAGGGCGTAGACGTTCAGGGCGTCCTCGCGCACCAGGTCCCAGACCTCGCGGTTCACCTGCTCTGGCGTGCGGCCGTCCAGGCCCAGCAGCTCGTCCAGGGTGGGCAGGGTGGTGGGGATCTGCAGGGTACGGAGGGTCTGCCCCTGCACGATGGGATAGAAGGGCGCCAGCCCCCGGCAGTCCCCGGCGTAGGCCAGGCCGTAGGCCTCCTGCAGCTCCAGGGTGGTGTCGTTGCAGCGCCAGGCGGGGCTCACGGCGCCCAGGGGCTTCTCCCCGAACACGGTGCCGAAGGCCTCGTGGGCCTGGGCGTACCAGTCCGCCAGCCAGCGGCGGGACTTGCGGTCCAGCAGGTCGTGGTACTGCACATGATCCCAGCCGTGGATGCCCACCTCGTGGCCGGCGGCCCGGGCTGAGAGCATCTGCATGGCGGCCTGCTTCCAGATGATGGGGGCCGGCAGCAGCACGCCGTACAGCATGGTCTTCAGGCCGTAGAGTTTTACCCCGTTGGTGCGGCGCATCTTGGCCAGGAAGCCCTTGCGGAAGATGCGCCGGATGGCCTTGCCGCTGTTGTCGGGGCCGAAGCTGAAGTAGAAGCTGGCGCGCATCTGGTGCTTGTCCAGCAGGCGCAGCAGGGTCGGAATGCCCGCCAGGGAGCCTTCCAGGGTGTCCACATCGACGCGGAGGGAGATGGTCTTCAAGGGGCAGCCTCTCAGGCCTATTCGCAATGAATAGAGGAAAAACAACTTTGCCACCAAGCCACCAAGGCACCAAGAAAAACGGCAGATCTCCAACTTGGCGGTTCTTGGTGTCTTGGTGTCTTGGTGGTGATCCTTTCCTATTGAATATCGGAATCGATTCACCCTTGCATCCGCGAAGCCGCCGGAGAGCGAGGCGCCGCTATACTCGCCGGATGTCCACGCCACGCCCCGCCGGTATCCTCCGCTCTTTCCCGCCCGTCTTCTGGCTGGCAAACGTCATGGAGCTCTTCGAGCGGGCCGCCTACTACGGGCTCAACTCGGTGCTGGCGGTCTACCTGACGAACCAGGTCGCCGCCGGGGGGCTGGGCTTCACGGAACAGTCCGTAGGCTTCCTGCAGAGCCTGATCTACGCGTTCACCTACGTGATCCCCATCGCCGGCGGCGCCCTGGCCGACCGCTACGGCTACCGGTGCATGCTGCTGTTCGCGTTCTCGATCCTCAGCGCGGGCTACTTCATCGCGGGCAATGTGACCAGCTACGGCGCCGTGTTCGCCGCGCTGCTGCTTATGGCCACCGGCGCGGGCCTCTTCAAGCCCATCATCAGCGGCACGCTGGCCCGCACCACCACCGAGGAGAACTCCGGCTTCGGCTTCGGCATCTACTACTGGATGATCAACATCGGCGCCTTCCTTGCGCCCCTCGTCGTGAGCGTATTGAAGGGCTTCTCCTGGCGCTACGTCTTCATCGCCTCGGCGCTCTACTGCGCCGCCATGCTGGTGCCGACGGTGTTCCTGTTCAAGGATCCCCCCAAGCCCGAGAACTCCAAGAGCCTGCGCGAAGTCGCCCACAGCGCGGCCATGGTGCTGGGCGATGCCCGCTTCATGCTGATGATCGTGGTCTACTCCGGCTTCTGGATCCTCTACTTCCAGAACTTCGGGTCGGTGCTCTGGTATCTCCGCGACTTCGTGGACGCCACGCCCGTGAACCGCTTCTTCGCCTCCTTCGGCGTGCCGCTCAAGTTCGACGCCGAGCACGTCACCGTGGTCAACGGCGGCACCATCATCCTGCTGCAGGTGCTGGTCAGCCGCATCGTAAAGAAGTTCCGCCCCCTGCCGACCATGGTCGGCGGCATCGTCATCGGCACCCTGGGCTTCCTGTGCCTGGCGGCCTCCACCAACGTCTGGATCTTCATCCTTGGCATCTCCGTGTTCTCCATCGGGGAGATGACCGCCCACCCGAAGTACTACAGCTACGTCGGGCTGGTGGCGCCCGAGGACAAGAAGGCCGTCTACATGGGCTACGCCTTCCTCTACGGTGTCATCGGCAGCCTCATCGGCTCGAGCCTGGGGGGCTCCCTCTACGGCTCCATGCTCAAGCCCCTCATCGGCCAGGCAGGTGCCGCCGCTGCCGCGCGGCAGTTCTGGCTGCTCTTCGTAGTCCTGAACGTGGCCGCCGCCGTGGGACTGGTCATCTATGACCGGATCTTCGCCCTGGAGACGCCGCGGACCCGGGAGCTGGCCCGGAAGGTGATGCTTGGGATCTACCTGCTGCTCCTGGCCCTGGGCGTGCTCTTCGTCCGGTCGGCGGTCTTCGGCGGCTCGGAGGTCTCCTACAAGACGCTCGTTCAGGCCGTGATCATGCTGCTGCTGGGTGCCAGCGGGACTCTGGTGAGCCTCCGCCGGAAGCAGAGTTGAGACGCGATAATAGAGACTCAGTCTCATAATATCGATAGCTCTCCACACCCGGAAAGCCCCGCTGCCACTGGGTCTGCGGGGCCGGATTAAATTCGCCTAAAAAGCCCCGCTCCTGGGCGTTATCCGATTTATGATCAACGGCATCCCATCCCCTGTCCCCGTCTCAAGGAGGTTCCACCATGCAGAAATCCCTCCACATCGATCCCAACAAGTGCACGGGCTGTCTCCAGTGCGAGATGGCGTGCTCCTGGGAGAACCACCGCAGCTTCACCATCGCCAAGTCCCGCATC
>CAIRAS010000031.1 GCA_903876615.1 uncultured Holophagaceae bacterium | reverse complement strand
GTGATGGCGCCAAACATGGCAGCATGGCTGAGGTTCAGCAGGTCGATGGTGCGCTGGGGGAAGGACTCGCCCTCCCGGCACCAGAACTCCCAGCCGATGTCCCCATGGGTGTAGGCCGCATCGAACTTCAGAGCGTCGAGGCAGAGCCTCGCCGCTTCCATGACCTCGACGCCGACTCCGTCACCGGGCAGCCACGCGATGTTGTACTGGCTCATGATCGGGCTCCTCCGGAAGGGGGTTTGGGTCCTGGCGTGGGGACACGCTGGAATCGCCCAATGATGACCTCACCGTTGGATTTGGGCTCGGGCGGCCATCACAAAACCTCCCGAAATCGCCTGATCCCGAGAAAAGACCCGACAAACTGTCAAACGCCATAATTACTTGCAAGCCAGCCAGCTGTCGCCGGTGCGGACCTCGGCCGCGAGCTTCACGCCCAGGGCGCCCAGATCGTCGGCACCTTCCATGGCTTCCTTCAACAGGGCCGAGGCGCGTTCCTCCTCCTCCGGGGGAGCCTCCATCAGCAGCTCGTCGTGGACCTGGAGCAGCAGCCGGGCTTTCAGACCCGAGGCCAGGAGGCTCCGGTGCAGACGCACCATGGCCCGGCGCATGAGGTCGGCGGCCGTGCCCTGGACGATGGTGTTGATAGCCTCCCGCAGACCCTGGGCCTGGAACTGCTTGTTGGGGCTTTCGAGTTCGGGAATGCGGCGGATGCGGCCCCAGTGCGTGCGGACCAGGCCCTCCGCCAGAGCCTTCTCCTTAGCATGTTCAATCCAAGCCGCCACCTTGGGCATGCGCTCGAAGTAGCGTTCGATGAAGGCCTTGGCCTCCTTCTGCGTGATGCCCAGGTTGGCCGCCAGGGCGAAGGCCCCCTGGCCGTAGAGCAGGCCGAAGTTCACGGCCTTGGCCCGGCTGCGATCCTCGGCGCTCACCTGCTCCATGGGGAGGCCCATCACCTCCGAGGCGGTCCGGCGATGGATGTCCTCGCCGGCCTCGAAAGCCCCCAGCAGCACCGGATCTTCGGCCAGGGCCGCCACCACCCGCAGCTCGATCTGGCTGTAGTCCGCGTCCAGCAGCACCCAGCCGGGTTCTGGCACGAAGGCGCCCCGGATGGCACGGCCCTCCTCGGTGCGGATGGGGATGTTCTGCAGGTTTGGATCGCTGGAGGCCAGCCGCCCGGAGGCCACCACCGCCTGGTGCAGCCGCGTGTGCACGCGGCCCGTAACGGGGTTCACCATCTGCGGGAGCGCCTCGACGTAGGTGCCCAGCAGCTTCACCATCTGCCGGTGCCGCAGCAGCTCCGCGGCGATCTCGGCCCCCTGCTCCTTGGCCAGTTCCTGGAGCACATCCTCATCGGTGCTGGGAGCCTTGGTCTTGCCGGTGTACTTCACGGGCTTGTAGCCGAGCTTGCCGAAGAGAATGGCGCCCAGCTGGGTGGGGCTATTCAGGTTGAAGGGCTCGCCGGCAAGCTCGATGACCCGGGCCTCGGCGCGTTTCCGCTCGCCGTGCATGCGCACGGCGAGTTGGGCTAGGACATCCAGGTCAAGCCTGACCCCGTGTCCTTCCAAGGTCGCCAGCACTTCCACCAAGGGAAGGTCCACTTCTTCGTAGAGTCGCCTCAGCTGGTCATCCGTGAGCTTCGCCCGCAGGTTGTCACAAAGCCGCAGGGCAAGGTCGGCGTCCTCCGCGGCGTACTGCACCGCATGCTCAAATTCGGCCTCGTCGAAGCGCTTCTGGGCCTTGCCCTTGCCCACCACCTCCTCGAAGGCGATGGGCTTGACATCCAGCAGGCGCACGGAGAGGTCATCCAAGTTATGGCGGACACCGCTCTCCAGGAGAAAGCTCAGCACCATGCTGTCGTCCACCAGGCCCGCCACCGGCAGGCCGTGACGGGCCAGCACCTGCAGGTCGTACTTGAGATTCTGGCCGCACTTTCCGATGCCGGCGTCCGCCAGCAGGGGCGCCGTCACGCGCTGAACATCCACGTATGGAAGGTTGCGGGGATCCAGGTGGGGGGTCAGCTCCGCGAAGAAGGCCGCCGCATTTCCCCGCAGGTCCAGCAGGG
>CAIRAS010000030.1 GCA_903876615.1 uncultured Holophagaceae bacterium | reverse complement strand
GCCTGCTGGAGGGCCGTGGGCTGCCCCTCCCGCATGGCCGCGCGGGGCATGACGTTCAGCTTGTCGAGGCCGCCCATTTTCTCGAACATCTGGTCGGCGCGCTTGCGCTGGCTGTCGGAGATGGAGAACCCGCCCAGTACGGAAGCCACACCCAGCAGTACGCCGAGGGCCTGCAGCACGGAGCGGCCGAGGTTCTCCCGGATCTCCACCCAGGCCCCGAGCAGCCGTTCCTGGAAGGCGCCGGAGGTGGTCATCGACCCATCCGGACGTGATGCTCAGCCGGATGGGTGCCCGGCTCGTGGGAGGACATCAAGGTCATCGACCCACCTCGACATGATGCTCAGCCGGATGGGTGCCCGGCTCGTGGGAGGACATCAAGTCCTCCCTCTCGCCACCCATCACGGCTTCGCCAGCGCTGGCAATCAAACCGTCCCGAATCTCAACCCGCCGCTCAGCCAGGGCGGCGATGGACGGATCATGGGTCACCAGAAGCAGGGTGTTGCCCTGCCGGTGCAGCTCCCGGAAGAGGTCGAGCACCTCGGCCCCGGTCTTCGAATCCAGGGCGCCCGTGGGTTCGTCTGCCAAGAGTAGGGCCGGTTCGTTAGCCAGGGCGCGAGCCACGGCCACGCGCTGCTTCTGGCCGCCAGAGAGGGTGGCCGGCAGCTTGTCCGCCTTGTCGGCGATGCCCACCTTCTCAAGCAGGGCCAAGCCCCGCTCCCGCCGTTCCCGACGGCCCACGCCGGCATAGAGCATGGGCAATTCGACATTCCGTAGGATGCTCGCCTTGGGCAGCAGATTGTAGCTCTGGAAGACGAAGCCGACCTTCTCGTTGCGGATGCGGGCCAGTTCGCCGCCGGCGAGCCCCTGAACCTGGCGGCCGTCGAGGGTGTAGGTCCCGGCCGTGGGCAGGTCCAGGCAGCCGAGGATGGCCATGAGGGTGGACTTGCCGGAGCCGGAGGGGCCGATGAGGGCCACGAACTCGCCCTTCTCCACCCTGAGGTCGATGCCCCGGAGGGCATGCACCGCCGCTCCGTTGGCGCCGTAGACCTTGGTGAGGCCGCGGGTCTCAATGATGCTAGACATGGAAGCTCCCTGGGAATCGCTGGTCACGAGGACGGGTTCACCCCGGACGAGTGGCGGGGGTGTGGGGGGACATCGCGAGCTAAGTGAGCAGGCGGTCCCCCCGCGGAGCGTTAATTATTCTCGTCATCCTTCTCGACCTTCTTCTTGCTGGGGTCCTCCAGGCTCACCTGGTCATCGGCCTTGAGGCCTGTCAGGATCTCCACGCGCTCGAGGGTGGCGATGCCGGCCTTGACCGGCACCACCTCGAAGTAGTCCTTCCAGTGGTCAGCCAGCCAGATGAACTTGCCGCGGCCTGTGAGACCATCCTTGGCCTTGGCGATGTCCTTGGGCGTGAGGCTCTCCTTCAGGCGGTAGACCACGGTCTGGCCCTCCCGGCGTTGCAGGGCCTCCAGGGGTACGCTCACCGCCTTGTCCCGCTTCTCGCCGAGGATTTCCACGTTGGCGCTCATGCCGGTCATGAAGGCATCCGTGAGCTCATCCAGGGTCACTTCCACCCGGAAGACCTTGATCTTCTCCACCAGGTCGGCGGCGGGGGCCACGAAACGCACTTTGCCTGTGAAGGCGCGCTGGGGGAAGGCGTCCAGGGTGATACGCACGGGCTGGCCCACCTTCACCTTGGCGATGTCCACCTCGTTGAGGTTCACCTTCACGATGAGTGAGGCCAGATCGGCCACGGTGAAGATCACCGTACCCGTATTGAAGGAGCTGACCCCGGAAGTGATGGTATCGCCCAGTTCCACACCCTTCTTGATCACCACGCCGTTCATGGGAGAGGTGACTCGGGCGAGTTGGGTGGAGGCATTCCCGCTGATGGGAATGCCCCGGTCCTCGACGATCTGATACCGGGTCTGGGCGCTCTTGTAGACCTCTTCCGCCAGATCCCGGGTGGTCCGGGCGGCGCGGTAGGCCTGGTCCGAGACGAGCCCCTCCTTGAAGAGGGCCGCCTGCTGGGCGAAGTCCCGCTCCGCGTTCTTGAAGCTCACCCGGGCTTGGGAGACGCTGCCCTGGACATCAG
>CAIRAS010000029.1 GCA_903876615.1 uncultured Holophagaceae bacterium | reverse complement strand
CGGCGAGCGCCAGCAGGGTGCCGAGGACCGCGTGGCCGCCGACCTTCTCCTTGAAGACGAAGTGGGACACGGGCATCAGCAGGATGGGCGACAAGGACATGAGCGTGGCCGCCACGCCCATGGGCGCCTTGGCGATGGCGATGAGGGAGAGCACCACGCCCAGCACCGGGCCCGTGACGGCGCCGAGGCCGATGAAGGCCGTGGCCCGGCCGTCCCGCAGGCTGGCCAGGCTGGGGCGCAGGCGACCCGTGGCGGCGAAATAGAGCAGCAGGGCCGCGACCCCGGCGGTCACCCGGATGAGGTTCGCGGAGACGGGCGGAAACCCGCCCGCCAGGCCGAACTTGCTGCAGACCAGACCGATGGACTGCCCCAGGGCGCCGCCCACGCCCAGCAGAACCCCCCGGGCCAGGTGGGGATGGGCCTCGCGGTCGCCGTCGCCCCAGACCACCCAGGCGATGCCGCCGAGCGTCACGACCATGGCCGCCAGCTTGGCGAGGCTGAGGCTCTGGCCCAGGAACAACCAGGCCAGCAGGGCGCTGAAGATCGGGGACAGGGTCATCAGCAGCATGGCCAGCCGCGCGCCGATGAGCACGAAGGCCTCGAAGAGCACCGCATCCCCGAGGGCGAAGCCGATGAGGCCCGACACGCCGAGCCAGCCCAGCCGCGAGACCCCGGCCTGCATCGGGAAGAGGCTGCCGTAGAGGGCGAGGTGCACCAGGACCAGCACCGCCCAGGCCATGAGCAGGCGGCCAATGTTCACGGCCGCAGAGCCGACCCGCCGCCCGGCCACGGTGAAGCAGACCGAGTTCAGGGACCAGCACAGCGCGGTCAGGAGGGCTGCGGCCTCGCCAAGGTAGGTCATACGAACATCCCCAGGATGCCGTTGCTGAGCAGCATGCCCCGGGGGCTCAGATGGACGCAGTCGCCCTCCCACACCGTGAGGCCCTCCTTGGCCAAGGCGCGGAGGCGCGTCTCCCAGGCCTCCACCAGGGGTCGCAGATTCAGCGCTTCGGCCTGGAGGCGCAGGGCCCCCCAGTCCACCCCGCGGTGGAGGCGCAGGCCCAGCAGGGGGATCTCCGCGAGGGCCTCGGCGGCGTCCAGCTCCTGGAGGTCCACCTCGCCCCGCCCCTCGGTCCAGGCCTGGATGACGCTGCTCTCGGTCCAGCGGCACTCGCCGAGCTGGGAGGCGGCGCTGGGGCCGAGGCCCAGGTAGGGCCGGCGCTCCCAGTAGCGGGTGTTGTGGATGGAGACGCCGCCAGGGCGGGCGTAGTTGCTGATCTCGTAGGGGGCCAGGCCCAGGCGCGGGAGCTCCGCCTGAAGGGCCTCGAAGACGTCCGCCACCTCGTCCTCGGAGGGCAGGGCGAGGCGGCCCGCGTCAATGTCGGCACGCAGGGGGCAGGCCTTGTCCAGGTCCAGCAGGTAGACGCTGAGGTGGTCGATGCCGGTGTCGGCGAGGGTGCGGGCATCGGCCAGAACATTCGACAGTGACTGTCCAGGAATGCCCACCATGAGGTCGGCGCTGCGGCGCTGGAACCCGGCGCGCTCGGCCAGATGCAGGGACTCCAGGGCCTGGGCCGCCCCGTGGATGCGCCCCAGGCGGGCCAGCAGGGCATCGTCGAGGGCCTGCACGCCCAGGCTGATGCGGTCCCAGCCCAGGTCGCGGGCCCGCTGCAGCCAGGCCAGGTCCACGGTGCCTGGGTTGGCCTCCAGGGTGGCCTCCGCCAGGGGGGTCAGGTCGAAGGCCCGGCGCGCGGCCAGGGTCAGGTCTTCAAGCTCGTCGGCGCTCAGCAGGGAGGGCGTGCCGCCGCCCAGGTAGAGGGTGTCCACGGCGGGTCGGGCCAGGGCCTCGCCCCAGGTCTCCACCTCGGCTCTGAGCCGGGCCGTGGTCGCGGGCTGCAGGCTCCGGTCCCGGGTGGTGGCGAAGGAACAATAGGTGCAGCGGTCCACGCAGAAGGGCACGTGGAGGTAGAGCCCCAGGGGCCCGGCCTCGGCTCTCCGGCGGAGCGCAGGCAGCCTGCCCAGCAGCTCAGGGTTCAACCATCACCTGCTTCAGAGACGCCCGCAGCGCCCGGACCTCACTTGGGAAGCGCCAGGGGGGCTGGCTGAGCAGGGCGGCCGCATCGAGGGCGCGGTAATGTCCCTGCAGCAGCGCCCGCTGGGTGGGACCTGGAACCCGGCCGATGCCCAGGTGCAGCTCGAGCAGCTCCAGGTTCCGCTGGAGTCGCACGGCCTGGGGCTGGTAGAGGAACACCGTCAGGAGCAGGTGGCCGAAGCCGAGTCCGAGCAGCAGGGAGCCCCCGACCACGGGCAGCCTCAGGCTGGACTGCAGCCCCAGAGCGAACCACCAGCCCAGGAGCCCCAGGAGGGCCAGGGCCACCACGGGCACCAGGGGCATGATCCAGAGCCCGTGGCCCCAGAGGGAGTCCTGGAGGAGGGAATCCGCCACGGCCTCGAGGGTGCGCTGGTCCCGCCCGGCGCGGGCCCGGGCGAGGTGCTGGTCCAGCGCGGTCCAGGCCTGCTGCTGGCCCGAGTTCAGCTGTTCCCGGGGGGGACCCTCCAGACCTGAAGTCACCTGGCGGGGCATCGGCGGGGCGGGGCGACCCGGTTCGACGGCGGCCGGTGGGGGCGGCTCCAGAACCTCCGAGCCCAGCGGGGGCGGCGTGCTGGTGATGTGGACCTGCCCCGCGGCGTCCCGCCAGGTGTAGGTGCGGGCTGGCGGTGGCCCCAGGAGGGCCAACACCAGGAGGCCCACGGCGGCGTTCACCGGCCGGCCTCAGAAGTGGGCATCGAGCGCCTCGCACCAGAAGTGGTAGATCATCTGGTGCACTTCCTGGATGCGCGCCGTGACGGTGGAGGGCACCACCATGGCATCGTCCATGAGTCCGGCGAGCTGGCCGCCATCCCGGCCCAGGAGGCCAAGGGTGCGCACCCCCAGCGTTTTGGCCGAGGCCACGGCCCGGATCACGTTGGGGCTGTTGCCGCTGGTGCTGATGCCGATGAGCAGGTCCCCGGGACGGCCCAGGGCCTCCAGCTGGCGGGAGAACACCTGGTCGAAGCCGTAGTCATTGCCGATGGCCGTCAGGGCCGAGGTGTCCGTGGTGAGGGCGATGCCCGCCAGCGCCCGGCGCTCCTTGACGTAGCGCCCGCTCAGCTCGGCGGCCAGGTGCTGGGCATCGGCGGCGCTGCCCCCGTTGCCGCAGACGAAGATCCGGCCGCCCCGGCGGAGCCGCTCGGCCATGTCGTCGGCCTGGGCCAGGAGGCGGTCCATCTCCCGCTCGAAGAAGGACTGCTTGAGCTGGACGGAAGCCTGGACCTGCAGGAGGAGGGTCTGTTTCATGGCCTGGATTGTGACAGGAATTCCACCCCGGGTTCCGGCCAGGACTGCCAGACTGCGGGGAGTTCCCGCGCTGCAAAAGGTGTTCTTCCTATGGATTGGTTTGCCGCCCAACATGCCCTGCTGTCCCATCTTCCGGTGGCGACGGGACTGCTGCTGCCCTGGGCCCTCCTCGCGGCCCAGCGCCCCGGCCGCGGCATCCGCGCCTGGTGGACGGTCAGCCGCTACCTGAGCTGGCTTGGCCTCGGCGGTCTGCTGACCGCCCTGCTGAGCGGGTTCCTGTCCCTGTCAGGCCTTGGGCTCATGCGGGCTCACCGGATCCCCCTCCGGTTGCTGGGGGGAGCGGGCCCCGAAAGCCTGCTGCTCCGCCATGCCTTGCTGGGAAGTGCCTCACTGCTGCTGGGTGGGGCGGCCCTCTGGGCCATGACCCGGCCCCGCAAGGAACACCAGAGCCTCGGTCTGCGCGCTCTGATCCTGGGCCTGCTCTGGTCGGCCTTCCTGGTGCTGACTGGTGACTGCGGCCACAGCCTGGCCCACCTCCGAACCCGCACCAGCCCACCCCCGGCGCCACCCACTCCGGTGTCGGTCGCTCCGCCGGTGCGGGTGCTCCCGGTCCCCCAGGATCCCGAGGCCCAGGCGCCCTTGCGAGCCCTCGACTATGCCGCCCTGCAGCCGGTTCATCCGGACCCGGTGAAGTCCCTGGCCCACGGCGGGCGCTGGATCCGCGCCTGGGTGAGTCCCGAGGCCGCCGAGGCCTACCGCGCCGGCGACACGCTGCCCCGGGGGGCCCTGGTGGTGCTCAGCTCCCAGGAGGACCGCTGGGGTCGGCCGGGCCCCGAAGTGGGTCCGCTCTACGCGCTGGAAATCCAGGCCGCCGGCCCCGCTCTGACGTTCTACTGGCCCCGGGTTCCTATCGAGCGGCGCCGCGAGGTCGCAGGCGCCGCTCGGGTCTACTGGCGCGGCGGCGATGCGCAGCTGGAAGCCTGCCGCACCTGCCACGCGGCAGGCCTGGCCGATCCGGCCAAGCGCAGCCGCTGGCGCCCCGCCCGGCGCACCGACTAGTCCAGGGTGAACTCGCCGGTGTCGATGACGGTGATTTCGTTGGGCAGGAAGCGGACGTTGTAGCCCTTCTCCTTCAGCAGGTGATAGGCCAGCTCCGAGCGGGTGCCGGTGGAGCAGTGGCAGATGATGGGCTTGTCCTTGGGAATCTCCGCGAGGCGCGCCACCAGCTGGGGCTCGGGGATCAGCAGGGCGCCCTTGATGACGCCGTTCTTGGTCTCCTCGAGGTTCCGCACGTCCAGGATCACCGCGCCGCGGGCGGCCGGAGCGGCCTCGGCGAGCTTCGTGAACTCGGCACCAGAGATGGAGCCCGGGCGGGGCTTGGGCACGAAGGTGGCCTGGGTGGCCAAGGGACCGGTCTCCACGGGCAGACCCGCGGCCTGCCAGGCCTTGAAGCCACCGGTCAGCACGTTCACGCCAACATAGCCTGCCTTCACCAGCTCCGCGGCAACGGCCTTGGCAGCCTTGCCACCGGCTTCATCCACGACCACCACGGGAGGCTTCAGCTTGGCCGAGGGGAAGGCCTTGAGGAGCTCGGCCACCTTCGCGGGATCCACCGTCACGGCACCCTTCATGTAGCCCTTGGCGGCCTCGGCAGTGGGGCGGGTGTCCAGGATGATGAGGGGGGTCTGGGTGTCCCAGAAGGCGGTCTTCAGGGAGCCGGGACTCAGCACACCGGTGGCCTTCTTGCCCCAGGCGGGCATGCCGTCGATGAACACCTTCACGTTGGTGTAGCCCAGCTTCCGGGCCTTGGCCAGGGAGCCGGGGCTCATGTTGCAGGTCTTCCCGCTGCAGTAGAAGATCACCAGCGCGCCCTTATCCGCGGGCAGCTTGTCGATGTTTTTGTCGAAGGCGGGGAAGGGCAGGTTCACGGCGGTGGGGATGGCCCCTTCCATGAAGCGCGGCGCCGGGCGCGAGTCGAAGAGGAAATACTTCCCCTGCTCGGGTCCCTGGGCCACCAGCTTCTGGATCTCCTCGAGGGAGAGGGTCTCCTGGGCGGTGAGCTTGACGGGCGGCTTCACGGCCACCAGGGTGGCGGTCTTGATGCCATCCTTCTCGATGTATTCGACGCGCACTTCATGGCCCTTGGCGATGCCCTTCAGGGCGGCCTCGGTGCTGGGGGCCGGTTCCGGGGAGATCACCTTCAGCGTGGCCTTGTCGAAGCGCAGCACCTCCGTGCGGTCATCCAGCCGCAGCTGCAGCGAGTTGCTCAGGGTGACTAGGGTGTCGAAGTAGCCCCGGAGCTGGTTGGCGTCCGTGGTGTGGCACAGGGTGCAGATCTTTGCCGCGGGGGGCTTGGTGGGCGCGTCGGCGGCGCTCAGGGTACAGCCGGCCGCGGCCAGGAGCAGGGCAGTCAGGTTCAGGAGCTTCATGGGTCCTCCCAGGGGATCATTCCGCTAGGAGTCTATGGTTGATTACCTATAAGTCGAGAAAGATGTGATGCAGGTCTACGGCCACTGGAATGGAGACTTTAGACCCCGTCGAGGGCCATTGTGGCCGAACTCGAACAGGCCGTGACTTTCGGGCTCACTCGGCTTGGGCGAAGACTTCCCTTGGCTTTCCGGCCCCCCGGTCGGGGCCGATGATGCCCTCTTCTTCCATGCGGTCGATGATCCGGGCGGCGCGGCCGTAGCCCAGGTTCAGCTTGCGCTGGAGGAGGCTGGTGCTGGCCTTGCGCTCGCGCTTCACCACGGCCACCGCGCGCTGGTAGATGTCGTCGCTGCCCAGGTCCGCGTCGTCGAAGAGAGCCGTCTCCTCCTCGGTCTCCATGGCGCTGATG
>CAIRAS010000028.1 GCA_903876615.1 uncultured Holophagaceae bacterium | reverse complement strand
GGCTTCGGCCTGGCCGCGCTCTTCCGCGTCCACGCCGGGGTAGGCACCGGGGGTGTCGATGAGGCAGAGGATGGGGCGCTGGAACTTCTCGGCCAGCTTCATGAGGCGCAGGGCCTTCCGGTAGCCCTCGGGCTTGGGCATCCCGAAGTTGCGCAGGATCTTCATCTTCGTGTCGCGACCCTTCTGCTGGCCGATGACCATGACGGGATTGCCCTCGATCCAGCCCATGCCGGCCACGATGGCGGCGTCGTCGCCGAAGCGGCGGTCCCCGTGCAGCTCGTCAAAGCGCTCGCAGATGCGCTCCAGGTAGTCGAGGGTGTAGGGCCGCTTGGGATGGCGCGCCAGCTGAGCCCGCTGCCAGTCCGTGAGGTTCGTGAACAGGTCGGCCTTGAGCTTGTCGAGCTTCTTGATCAGCTTCTCCCGCTCCTTGTTCTGGGAGGGGTCCATCTCCATGGCCCGGATCTGGGCCTCCATCTCAAGCACCGGCTTTTCCAGCTGCGAGAAATCCATGACCTGTTCGGAGGATGTGTCTTTCATGGAACCTCGAGGCGGTATGTTCGAAGGTTCAGTGTAGGAGGCCAGGGAACGAATGACCAGGGACCCCTGACCCGGGGTAGTCCGCCCCCAAACCCGCCCCGGCCGCAACAATCACCCCATGGGGCAAGCGCTGTTGGCACAATTTCCCAGTGAGGTCTCACCCGTGCATGCCATTCCCTTCCCCCTCCTCGGTCTCAGCGGCGGCATCGCCGCCGGCAAGAGCTTCGTCGCTCGGTGCCTGGCGGACCTGGGCTGGGTGGTGATTGATGCGGACGCCCTGGCCCGGGAGGCCGTGGCCCCGGGCAGCGAGGGACTCCGGGAGGTGGCCCTAGCCTTCGGGCCGGAGGCCCTCCAGGCCGACGGCACCCTGGACCGGGCCTGGGTCGCCGCCCACGTCTTCTCGGATCCCGCCGCTCGCGCGCGGATCAACGCCATCCTCCACCCGCGCATCGAGGCCCTGCGGGACGCCCGGCTGCGGGCCCTGCCCGCGGACACCCGCGGCGCGGTGCTGGATGCGGCGCTCTGGGTCGAGCGGGCCCGGGCCCACCACTTCGACGCTTTCTGGACTGTGGACGCCCCGGAGGCCCTGCGGGTGGAGCGCCTCATGGCTCGGGATGGCCTGAGCCCCGAGGCCGCCGTGGCCCGGCTACGTGCCCAGGCCACAGCGCCCGAGCGGGCCCTCCATGCGGACCTCATCATCGTCAACGACGGCAGGGTCCTGACGGAACGCCTCGCGGAGGCCGAAGCGGCCCTTCTGGCAGACTGGAAGGTCCGCCGCGCGCGGACCTGGAGAGCCCCGATGCCCGCACCCTTCACCGCCGACCAGCTCCGTGATGTCCTGTCCGCCCTGCTCCGGCGCGGCGGCGACTACGGCGAGGTGTTCGTGGAGCGCCGCCGGGCCCACGCCCTGGGTATGGATGACGGCCGCATGGAGGACGTGCTGGCCTCGGAGACCTTCGGCGTCAGCCTCCGCCTGGTGGACGGCGAGACCACCCGGTTCGCCGACCTGATCTCCCCTTCCCACGAGGAGCTGCTGACCTCGGCCGAGACCCTGGCCGCCCCGGGCCAGGGCGCTGCCGCCGCGGTGCCAGTGCTAACCGCGCGGGCCTTCCCCACACCCAGCCCCGTGGCCCAGGACCCGGGCGCCGTGCCCCTGGCGGACAAGGTGGCCTTGGTGCGCCGCGCCGAGGCCCTGGCCCGGGAGCACGCCGAGAGCCTGCGCCCCGGCGCCCTGAAGCAGGTGTCCGTGGGCTATGGCGACAGCACCCAGCGGGTCTGGATCGCCGCAGCGGAGCTGGCTGACGGCGCCTGGAGCGCCCGGCTCACGGAGGATCACCGCACCCAGGTGGTGCTGCGCCTCAATGCCACCGCCGGCGATGGCGTGCAGCTCCAGACCGGCTACCAGGCCCTGGGCGAGACCCGGGGCTTCGAGCTGTTCACGGACGAGGCCGTCCGGCGCATGGTGCACGAGGCGGTGCGCCTGGCCCTGCAGGCCCTGGAGGCCCAACCCGCGCCCGCCGGCACCTTCTCCGTGGTCCTCAGCAGCAGCGCCGGGGGCACCATGATCCACGAGGCCTGCGGCCACGGCCTCGAGGCCGACCTGGCCTTGGCCGGCATGAGCTCCTTCGCGGGCAAGCTTGGCCAGCAGGTGGCCGCCGAGGGCGTGACCATCATCGATGACGGGACCCTGCCCCACAAGCGCGGCAGCCAGGCCATCGATGACGAGGGCAACCCCGTGAGCCGGGTGGTCCTCATCGAGAACGGCATCCTCAAGGCCTTCCTGCAGTCGCGCAAGACCTCGCGGCAGATGGGCACGGAAGCCACGGGCAACGGCCGCCGCGAGAGCTACCGGCACCTGCCCATCCCCCGCATGCGGAATACCTTCCTGGCCGCCGGCAGCGAGGCCCCCGAGGCCATCCTGCGCGACCTGGACCGCGGCCTGCTCGTGAAGCACAGGGGCGGCGGCCAGGTGGACACCGTGACGGGCAACTTCGTCTTCCAGGTCACCGAGGGCTACTGGGTGGAGAACGGCGTGGCCCGTTACCCCGTCAAGAACGCCACCCTCAGCGGCTGCGGCCCCGAGGTGCTGAAGCAGCTCACCCGCATCGGCAGCGACCTCCACCACTTCGACATCGGCACCTGCGGCAAGGACGGCCAGGGCGTCCCCGTCAGCGACGCCCTCCCCACCATCCTCTGCCCCGCCCTCGTCGTCGGCGGCACCGCC
>CAIRAS010000027.1 GCA_903876615.1 uncultured Holophagaceae bacterium | reverse complement strand
CCGCCCTGTTGGCGGGCCAGGCCGCGCCAGTGGCCGAACCCCCGAAGCCCGCGCTGCCGCGACGCATCGAGGTCGCCCTCCAGGCCCCGGACATGGTGTTCCGGTTCCTGCCGCGGGTGGTCATCCCGGGCATGCCCCGGGTGGCGGTGGCCCTGAGCGGCGGCGGGGCCCGGGGCCTGGCGCACATCGGGGTCCTCCAGCGCCTGGAGGAAGTGGGGTATCCGCTAGACAGCCTCACAGGCACCAGTGCCGGCGCGCTAGTGGGAGCCCTCTACGCCAGCGGCTTTTCCGGACGAGAGGTCGAGGACCTGTTCACCCGACTGGACCTCACCCGGGCCTTCCTGGAGCCCCTCTGGCGCAACCCCGGTGAGACCCTGGAGGAGCAGGAGGACCGCAGCGCCCCCTTCCTCTCCCTCGAGCGCCACGCGGGTCGCCTGAGTCTGGCCCAGGGCCTGCGCAGCGGGGTGGAGATGCAGCACACCCTGCAGGGCCTGCTGGCCCGCGGCGCTTACTTCTCCGGCGGGGACTTCAACCGGCTCCAGCGCCCCCTGCGCGTGCTGGCCACCAACCTGGAGACGGGCCAGGGGCGGGTCTTCGACCGCGGCGACTTGGTCGAGGCGGTGCGCGCCTCCATGTCCATCCCCGGCGGCTTCCGCCCCGTGGTCATCGAGGGGCAGCAGTACGTGGACGGCGCCCTGGTGGAGAACCTGCCCGTGACCACGGCCAAGGAGGCCTTCCACCCGGACCTGGTCATCGGCATCGACACCAGCGCGCCGCTGGAGCGGCGGCCCTCCACAAACATCTTTTCCGTGGCGGCCCGCAGCCTGGATCTGGTCGTGGAGCGGCGCCAATGGGAGAGCCGCGCCGCGGCGGACTTCCTCATCCGCCCAGAGATCAAGGACGTGCCCTTCCTGGAATATGGGGCCCATGGGTCCAAGCTGGTGCGGCAGGGCCGGGAGGCCTTCGAGGCCCGGCGGGACGCCCTGGACAGCCTGCTCCGCACTCGCCTTGACCAGGAGCGCCTGGAGGTGGCCCGCGTGGCCGTGGACGTGCCCGGCGGGCTCAAGTCGCCGGTGGCGGTGATCCTGGCGGAAGCGCTGCAGTCCGGCAAGGACGGCATCCGCGTGCAGGACGCCCAGATTCTCCTGCAGCAGATCCTGGTCCACGGCCAGGCCCGGGAAGCCTGGATCACCGTGGACCCCGACCGGGTGCTCACGGTCCACCTACGGCCCTTCCCGGCCGTTGCGGCCGTGGAGTCCGCGGTGCCCGAGACCTGGCGCGCCTACAGCCTCGAGCTGGCGGAGAGTGCGGTGCCGGTGGGGGAGCCCTTCAATCCCGAGTCCTTCGGCCGCCTCATGGCGCAGCTGGTGTTCCAGTGCCTCATGGAGGGCCAGCCCCTCATGGACGCGCGGGGTTCCCGGTTCGACGCGGCAACCGGGAAGGTCCACATCGTCCTCCGGGAGCCGCTGGTGGCGAAGGTGGAGGTGCGGACGGGGCCGGGCACGTCGCTGGATGAAGCCCAGCTCCTGGAGCTGCTCGGGCCACTGAAGGGCCGCCCCTTCCGGCCCAACCTGCTCCAGACCCGCATCGCCCTGGCGGAGCATCGCCTCCACCTTGCGGAGCTGCGCTACCAGGTCCGGCCGGAGGGCGCTGATGACCTGGCCATCACGCTGGTGCCCGTGCCCCAGCAGCAGGAGCGCCTCGACCTCTCTCTGGGCTACGAGTCCACCCTGGGGGGCACCCTGGGCCTGGCCTACCGGGCCGTGGACCTGGGCTTCAAGGGCACGGAGCTGGTGCTGAGCGGGAACCGGAACCGCCTGCAGGAGCAGGCCTCCCTGAGCCTGCGCAGCCCCTTCGGCTTCTCGCCGGGCACCGGCATCGAGTTCGACGCGAACTACTGGCAGCAGCGCCTGGACGTGCCGCTCTACTGGAGAGTCCCGGCGCTGCCCGGCAACGGCCTGGATGCCCGCATCAGCGCCTCGGACCTGATGGTGAAGACCTACTTCCGCTTCAGCAACCTGGGCACAGGCAAGGTGAGCCTGGACCTGAGCCGGCGCAACGCGGCCTACCGGGAGGACGGCCAGCGCGCCACCCAGGCCCAGGACGCGTTCTTCCTGTCGGGTGAGTGGGACAACTTCGACCGGCGCACCCTCCCGCGGGAGGGCCTGCTGGTGCGGGCCCGCTTCGGGGCGGGCCACACCCACGAAGGGCCGCTGCCGACCGTCGACTTCCTGCAGAGCTACTTCCGGGCCCGGGGTCTTACGACCTTCGGCGACCTCGTGGGGGCGGACCTGGACGTGGAGTGGGGCCAGGGCCGGAACCTGCCTCTGGACCGCTGGTGGGTGGTGGGCGGGCCTTCCTTCGTCATCGGTTCCCGGTCCATGGGCTTCATGGTCCCGAACTTCGCGGCGATCCGCTTCGGCATCCCCTTCCGCTTCTACCTGGGGCTGGGCCTCACGGTGGAGCTGGCCCCCCGCTTCGACCTCGCCTGGGTGTCCCAGAGTAGGTCCACCCTGTGGGACGGTAGCGTCTCGCCCCGGGGCCAGGGGGCGGGGCTCATGCTGCGTACGGCGCTCTCCAATTTCTATGTGGAGCTGGCCTACGGCTTCCTCAAGCTGCACACCCCCCAGGAGAATGGCCGGGTCGTGGGCAGCTTTAACTTCTTGATCGGCACCCAGCCCTTCGACCTCTGGAAGCGTCACTGATACCCTGAAGGTCTGTTTTCCAATCGCTCTTTGCCCGAGGCTGCCATGCGCTACCTGCCCTCTTCCCCTGTTGAGGATCAAGCCCTCCTGGACGCCATCGGCGTTCCGGCTGCGGAGTCATTGCTGGCGGGCATTCCCGAAGCCCTCCAGCTCGGCCGCGAGCTGGACCTGCCACTGGGGGGTGCCGAGCAGGAGGTGGCCTGGCAGATGATGGGGCTGGCCAACCGCAATATGCGCTTCTGTGCCCAGTTCCTCGGCGCCGGCGCCTACGACCACTTCGTACCCTCGGCCATCGACGCCCTCATCAGCCGCCAGGAGTGGTTCACGGCCTACACGCCCTACCAGCCGGAGATCAGCCAGGGCACCCTGCAGCACATCTTCGAATACCAGACGCTGATCTGCGACCTCACGGGCCTCGATGTCACCAACGCCAGCCTCTACGACGGCGGCACCGCCTGCGTGGAGGCGGCGCTCATGGCAGTGCGCGTGGCCAAGAAGCGTAGCACCGTGCTGGTGAGCCGCGGCCTGCATCCCATGTACCGCGAGGTGCTGAAGACCAACTTCGACCCCCACGATGACCTGCACCTGGTGGAAGTGGGCCTGAAGGATGGCGTCACGGACCTGGTGGACCTGGCCGCCAAGCTCAACGGCGACGTGGCCGCCGTGCTGGTGGGCTATCCCAACTTCCTGGGCGCCGCGGAGGACCTCACGGCCCTGGCGGCCCCCATCCACGCTGCGGGCGCCCTGCTGGTGAGCGTCACCCAGGAGGCCTTCGCCTTCGGCTGGTTCGAGGCCCCGGGCAAGGCGGGCGCCGACATGGCCTGCGGCGAGGCCATGAGCCTGGGCAACAAGCCCAACTACGGCGGGCCCTTCCTGGGCTTCCTGGCGGTGAAGGACGCCCACAAGCGCGAGATCCCTGGCCGTCTGGTGGGGCAGACGAAGGACCTGGAAGGGCGCACCGGCTACGTGCTGACCCTCACGGCCCGCGAGCAGCACATCCGCCGCGACAAGGCCACCAGCAACATCTGCTCGAACCAGGGCCTGGTGGCCCTGCGCGCCAACATCTTCATGCAGTTGGCCGGTCCCGAGGGCATGCGCGGGCTGGCTCAGCAGAACGCCGCCAAGGCCCAGTACCTGCGCCAGCGCCTGCTG
>CAIRAS010000026.1 GCA_903876615.1 uncultured Holophagaceae bacterium | reverse complement strand
TGAGATCCGGACCGCTGAGTTCCAGGAGCAGGCCCACCGGGCCGCGATGGAGGGCGACTGGGCCCGGGTGCAGGTGCTTCTGGACGAGCTCAAGGCCATCTCCGGCGACAACTCCTGGAGCCGATCCATGGTGGAAGAGCTTGAGAGCCTCATGGAAGAAGGGAAGCGGGACGTCTTTACCAAGGAGTTGCGCTTCTCATCTTCGATGGGCTCCACCCGCATCTCGGCGAAGGACGAGTCCGACGACTTCATGATGCCGACCTCCTCCTACCTGAGGCGCAAACCCCGGCAGGGGAAGCCCAAGCCTAGTGACCTGGGTGACGAACCCAAGCTTTGAGGCCCTGAAGGCCACCCAAAGATGCTCAAGGCCATCTTCTGGATGATGCTGCTCGCCGCCCTCTTGGGCTGGTGGACGCCCCTGATTGCGCTACTCCTGGTCGTTATGGGGATGGGGCTCCTTCTCAAGGCCTTCAGGTCATGAACCCATTCCTCGGGCCGATCCGAATGGCCTGCAACGTTAAAACTAACTGTATGATCAGTCCTTTTCTGGAGCTCCAAAGATGTCCAAGGAACGCAATGACCTGAACCGAGAGCAGGCCTGGGCCTACCGCGAGCAGCGCAAGGCCGAGGCCCTCGCAATGAACCTCGACCTGAAGGACTTTGTCCTCGCGGCAGATCGTGAGAACGACGTCGCCACCGGCATGAAGGGGCCTCGCCGCGCCATCGTGGCTCTGGTCCAGAAAATGGCTGCGCAGGGGGCCACCTACGGTCAGGTGCTCGGACAGACTGTTCCAACGGCCAGCGGCAAGCCCTTCAAGATCGCTGAGGGCGAGCTCCTGGGCTACGTCTGTGCCAATGGCTACTGCACCCTCACGCCACCCAAGAAGTGAGGTCCGACCTCATTCTCAGTGATTTGCGGGAAGGGACAGAAACTGACCACGCAATCCCGTCAGATTGATATCTGAAGAGGGGGTCTGGATGGTGCGTTGGCTGGTTTGGGATGGGGTGGTGGCACTGGGGGTGAATCTGTTCCTCTGGGCCTGGATCGCGCTGCTGCCAGTCATGGTGGTCCGGGTGCGTCGGGTTCCCTTCGGGGCGTTGGGTATGGCCCTGCCGGGGCTGGTCCTGCTTCGTCGTGACCAAGGGGACTCGGTGATCCGTCACGAACTCGTGCATCAGGGCCAGATGCGGCGCTGGTCGCCGCTGGGCGCGGCCGTGCTGCTGGGCCTCTTCTATGGCCGGGGCTTCCTCCGGCATCGCCGCCTGGACCGGGCGACCTTCATGCGGCTCTATGCGCAGAACCCTCTGGAGCTGGAGGCCAATCGGCTGATGTTCGAGGACAAGCCTCTTCCTCGGCACTGGTCATGGAAGGCCTGAGCTGGATCGAGCGGTCTGGCTGGCTGGAGGAACTGGGCTCGGAGCTTCCGGGCTGGTCAAATCTGGACCTGTTCGGCGTGACGCGGGGTGAGCAGATCAGCTTGCTGGAGGCCGTCGGCGCGTCGGTCAACGACTTCATGGGGGCCTGGGAGCAGGCCTGTCGCAGGGAGTTTCTGCGCGATCCCAGCTTCTGTGGGAACTGGATCAGCGGTAGCGCCTGGGGCCTCAGCCAGTTGAAGCCAGACTGGCGGAATGCCCTGCATGACCGGCTGGTCGCGGCCTTCCTGGAGCCCTGGCTGGAGGCATTTTATGGCCACTTCGGGAACCCTGGTGCCCGGTCCGTCTGCCTGCGCTGGAGGGGGGGCAGTCAGGTCTGCGACCTGGCGGAGGCGCGCCGCCTGCTCCAGCAGGAGGGACTCCTTCTCGAGATGAACTTCAGCCATGAGCTGGCAGAGGGCTGGCACATCCTCGACTGGCTCGAAGCGCCGCCCGTAAAGGTGATTCTGAGCGGACCGGTGCGGGAGATCCGACGGCTCGCTCGGCCCGCCATCCTCGAGCTGAAGGACTGTCCTGACCTGACTCGCATCCGCGATCTGGACGCAGGAATGATGAGTGTCGGTCATGCGCCGCAGCTTCAGTGGGGGGGCCACTGGACCGAGTTCCTGTGGGACGGGGTGGGGAGCCGGGCATGATCGAGGCCATTCAAAAGCGGGCCAGTGGCGGGACAATGGCTGTCCATGCTCCTCCGGCACACTTGGAGTTCCTCAGGGCCGGGCAGGGGCCTTCTTGCATGGACAGGCCGATTCTTCCGCCCCGGAATCGCCTACGCAAAGGGCCTTAATAAAGGGACACCAGGACTTGAGGCTGACTTCCCAATTTCTGGCAACTCAAGCTGTGTGCTTCTGGCGCACCCTTAGAACCTCCTGGGGATCTGTTCATGGCGAGCATCTATACAAACGGTGAAATAAGGCCCTCCATTCTGGAAGCGGCTGCGAAGTGCTTCTCGGACGCAGGAGAGCGTGGCCTCACCCGCACAGGGTTGCAGGATCGGTTGAGCTGCAGCGACAAGATGGCTGACCGGGCTCGAAAGGTCCTTGGCTACAGGGAAAATGGGGCTAGCTTCGCGGAGTCGCCCGACCCTGCGAACCCGCGGATCATCCGCTTCGTGATGAAGGTTTCCCCCTGCTGGTACCTGAACGTCACGCCTCGGACTCAGCAGACCCTTGCCCTGAGCCAGATTCTTCTGGAGATGTTCGGCGCCGCGCCCCTCACCGCGGAGCTTCGGAAGATCGAGCAGATCATCAACTCAAAGCTCCCGGAACAGGCTGATGCCGAGTCCCAGGCCATCGGTGACCGGATCAAGGTCATCCCGGCTTTTGACCTGGACCCCACCTCGAACGAGCTGGAGATTCTCAACACCCTCCTGCTGTCCCTCTCCCCGGGCAAGCCGAAGGAAATCCGCGTCAGTTGGGCGCCCGGAGGGCAGGATAGGTCCACCAGGAAGCTCACGGTGATCCCCTACCAGCTCACCCTGGATGTCCGCGCCGGAGTTATTTGCCTGCTGGGTTGGGATCCCATCAAGGCCTGCCCGCACTTCTTCCAGATTCCGGAACTCAGAGAAGTGGAGTTCACCGGCGGCGCTGGCAGCATCCCTGAACCGGTGCTCTCCCGCCTTCACACGTTGACGCGCTTACAAATGGCTGGCGCCGCGGGTGAAGGGCCCTCGTTCCAAGTGAAGCTCCGCATACGAGATCCGCGTCTGATCTGGTCGCTGCAGACTGCCCAGCCCAACTTCAGCAACTGGCGACTGGCGCATGATCGCACAGGGGCCTGCCTGGTGGAGTTCTCCGCCAACCAGCTCGATGCAGCCTGTCGCTGGGTGCTCCAACTGGGCGGACAGGCCGAGGTCATCGGCCCACTGGCCCTCAGAGATGAAGTGCTCGGTCACGCTCGCATGATCCTCGCCAATCACGGCCAGCCATGAACCCGTCTCTGACCTTCTCTCCAGCTCTACCCTCGGGAACCTGTCGCTTGTTCCTCCGAAGCGTTCCCGCCAGCGAAAGGCCCTGACATGCTGCATAAGCCACCCGCCCACCTATCTCCATCCCGTTCCTCCGGAGCCGCCCGCCAGGCCCGCCTTCGCGCATGCCAGGCGTCTTCCGACCCTCTCGCGGACTGGCAGGGGCACCTTCCGGTCTCGGGTTACTACCCGTGCGCGGGACGCGACTGGTCCCCCATCCTGGTGGACCTCACGGATACCTGGCTGTATGTCGACTACGCCCCCTTGGGTGATCAGGACGCTGAGCAGGGGATCCGCGAGTGGCTGTCGGACCCACCGGAGGGCCTGACGCTTGAGAGCCTCCACGGTGGTATTCCGCCCAGCGCGCTCAGCTCCTGGGCTCCCTGGCCCTACCTTCCCGACTATTCAAGCTCATCCCGTAAACCCATTGAGCAGGCCCCGAATCCCTTTGCGATGCTGGCAGTGTATCGAAGGGAAGATGGGCGAAAACTCAGACTCATGTATGTCATTGGTGAAGCCACAGCCACGCTCATGGCCATCTACAGTCGGCAGCCCTATACGCCAATGATTTTGGCACTCATCCAGATGGGATATGGATTGGGTGGAGGCTGGAATCGCTTTTTCGATTCCAATGATTATGAGTGCTCAATGAGGCATTTCTTTAGATTGCATGCAGCGGGTATTCCTCCCTATGTTTTGAATAATGGATATATGCCGCCTACTGAATTTCCAGTCATGAAGCGAATTGTTATAGACACCTATAACAAGCTTGAGTTGAGGACAACCCATCAGGACTATGGGCCGATAGAGGCAGATGTTGGAATGCTATACGATATGTTCCCAGGCTTTATTCAAGTGACTTCCGAACTAGATAGTGAGCGACTTGGTGTAAATGGCATTCTCGATAGAAGGCATAAACCTATGGCATCTTGCCGTTGATGACTCGTTGTTTGGGTCATATCTACCTGTGATTCGGCTCAGCATTAGTTGGTAGCTACGAGAACTGCTGTTTGGGTCACCTAAGGTCAATTAGGCTTACCTATCAAGGCCCGAATTCCGGCCTGGCGAGAGGCGCAAAGTCCCCTTGCCGGCCCTGCTCTCTGCTCCGGTAGCCACCGCGGGGCCTCGTCCTGGTCGCTCGCAGTGGCTGAGTGAGGGGCCGGTGGCATGGATGCGATATGCACGCGCCCAAGAACCTACGCATGAGAGGAATCAGCTAGCATATACCGGTTCCCTCTCATGGGAGCGGCCTCTGGATTGTTATGGGGGATCATGCCTGATCCGCAAGCCCGGCTTTGGAAAAGGCCTGGCCTAGGGCCGTTGGGGAGGTCGAGTCATCCCAAGGCAGCGCCTTCAAGCGAGGACAGTTTTCGATGCGCCAGGAGCCGCGCTCCTGTTCGTAAAGATCTCCAGGAAGCCGCTCGAGCAGGGCCATGCCGCGCAGCGACAGCCAACCAAGATCCATCCCTGCGGGTAGCTCGACCATGGGGCAATTGACCAGCTTCAGGATGCAAACCTTGAGGGGGGGCAGGCGGTCCAGGCCCGGACAGGCGGAGAGCCGCAGGCAGGTGAGTCGCATGCCTGCTGGCAAGGCGGTCACGTTGCGACAGTCCAGCACGTGGAGCTCCCGCAGGCCCGGAATCAACGGAAGGCTGGACAACCCGTGACACTGCTCCACCCAGAGCGAGGCTGTCGAGAAGGCGTGGGGAAACGACTTGATGCCGCCGGAACGGATGATCCGCACGTAGGGAACGGCGAGCCCATCGGGCAGTTCCTCTAGGTGGGAACCCTCCAGCTGGAGCCCCATGCCCCGGATGAAGGGGAACCAGCGCCTCTCAATGCCGAGGCGTCGCGCCAGGTGCCGGTTCTGGCGGTTAAGGCTCGCTGAATCGGCCAAGTCCCCGAAGAAGTTCATCTTGGGCGGATCCGTGAAGATGGGAGGTGCGGCCACGACGATGGAAAGGGGGTGCAGGCCATAGCCGTCCGCTTCCTCAAGGACCTCCGCGATGGGTCGGCCCTTCTGGAGGGCCACTCGCAGCTCATAGGCCTTCTCCAGGTGCGACAGGCCCAGCAGCGACCAGATGGCCCAACCTTTCGACAAGCATTCCTCCGAAGGGAACCCGCCCCCATCGGCAAACATAGGGCAACGGGCATGACAAGGACTGTCCACCTCGATCCGTGATGATCGGACACCGGCCCTGCTGTCAGGGTCCAGTCCGATGAGCCTATGAACCGATGCCGTTCTTTCAGGGATAACCTCCACCACAAGCTCCATGGAGTCCGTGTGGCTCTTTCCCTCGTCCGCAGGATAGCCCTGGAGGTAGCTCAGGGGCTATCCCTGAAGGTTGCCCGGAAGGTCCTCCGAAAGCAGGGTATCCACGCATGGAGCCTCATTCCCGTGGCCCCCCGGGAATCCCGCGAGGCCCTGATCCATGAGCTGCAGGTACCGGACTGGGCCGCTCAGGGCTTTCTGGACGGCGAATGTGATGAGGAGGGGGGGCGCCTCTGGGGCTTTGGAGTCCCGGAAGGGTCCCGTCTGCCCGATGGACTGGTCCTCCAGCTTCTGAGAATTGAAGGGGACACTCATCTGAGGAGGCTGCCCAAGCGCATGCGGATTGGCCTGGTCACGGCTTGGAACTGCACCCGCCTCGAGCGAGTCTCGGGTTTCGCCAGCTGCCCGAGCTGCCTGGATCTGCGCGGCTGCCCGAGCCTCAGACGCATCGAGGCAAGAGCGGGGCCACTCCTCGAGCTTGGGGTTACAAAGTGCCAGCACCTCCGGGAACTGCCTGTCTTTCCAAGGCGCATCACCCGGCACTTCCCGCTCGACGTTCGGCTGTGGGACCTCCCCAGTCTGGAACGTGTGAGCCAGGGGGGAGTTCTTGATAGCCTGAGCATCCGCCGATGTCATGGCCTCCAGGACCTCAGCGGCGTGTTCGTGCGAAAGACCCTGGTCATCCATCAGTGCCGGGAGCTCAGGTCCCTTCCGCGCTATGAGGGTGACGTCAGCGGCCGGGTCACGGACTGCGGCAGCCTCGTGCAGGACTACCAGCCCCATCTCAGGGCGTCAGGTGCTGATTCCCTGAAGATGGAGCCGCGCCGGGGCGCCTGTGGCCTGCCGCCGGTGCAGCCCATCCCTTCGGTGCAGCAGGTGGAGATTAAGCCGCTCCCGGCCATGGATTCCTTCGAGGAATCGCCTGTCTGGCCCTGGCCTCCTGTGCCGCGAGTCTGGGGAGACCTGGGGCTCGAGGGCACCTTCGCCGCGCTGGGCTTCTCCTCTCTGGATCGGGTGCGGTGCCAGCTGGCCCTGGGGGAATCCCTCGGAGATGGACTCGCGGCCGCCCTGTCGCGGTCAGTGGACCCCGTCGCGGCACTCCAGCAGCTGCGCGTTTGGATGCACGAGGCCCTGGCAGGGGGAGATGCTGCCACGGTCAGGACACTGCTTCATAAGGCTGGGGTCTTCGGGATCGGGTCGCTCTCCCTCTGGCTGTCGTCCGACCACCACCGACGGAAGGACCTTGAACCCCACCTCACCGCCTGGTCGGGACGGGGTCTTGAGGGGATCGAGAACCTGGAAGACATCAGCGACAGGTTGGGGGGCGTCCCGGGGCCGCTGGTGCTGCTGGGTTCGACGAGCACCGAGCGGCATCTGCTGGGACCCCGCTTCATTGAAGGCCCGCTCTGGGTGGAGGATGACCTCACGGTCACTGGGTGCCCGGAGCTGGTGTCCCTTCCGGAGTCCCTGGTTGTCGGGGGAGACCTGCACATCTTCGACTGCCCCGGACTCCGGACCTTCCCCCGGCGGCTGGAGGTGCATGGTGATCTCCGTGTGCACGGCCTCCCGCGCTTGGCACGGAGCGTGTGTCGGGCCTCCGTGGGAGGAGTGATCACGATCCAGGCCGCGCCCGCACTGAGGCTGGTTCCTATCGGATCGCTCGAATCCTGACGCGCCCATCCCAGGCTGGACAGAGTATGTCTATCGAGGCTGCCGATGCTCTTCCTTCACGGAGCTCTGATGCCTCGCTTCACAATCCTGATTCTTCTGCTCTGCCAGGCCCTGCTTCTGGCCCAGGGGCCGGTCTGGGCCACCACGCTGCCCCAGACCCCGCACCGCATCTATGCCGTGGGAGTCGTGTCCCTCCAAGAGGA
>CAIRAS010000025.1 GCA_903876615.1 uncultured Holophagaceae bacterium | reverse complement strand
GGGCGACCAGGAGCAGCAGGCCCAGGTCCCGGAGGAGCACCCAGCGCATGTCGGCCAGCCGTTCGGCTTCGGTGCGGGGACCGGCGGCCCCGAAGCAGCCGCAGTCGATGGGGCGCTGCTGGGCGAGGTTGACCGCCAGGGCCAGGCTGAAGGCGAGCAGCAGGGCCCCCACCCACAGGGCTGCAGCCCGGACCCAGGTGCCCGCCAGCAGGGCCACTCCGCAGAGCAGCTCCAGCCAGGGCAGCACCAGGGCCATGGGATTCAGGACGGGGGCCGGTACCAGCTGGTAGGCCCAGATGGTTTTGGCCAGACCCGGTGGGTCCGCGATTTTGGGCAGGGCCGCCAGGAGGAAGGTCAAGCCAAGCGCGAGCCGGACGAGCAGCGTCAGCCGGGGGTGGAGCAGCCAGCGCTTCATCGCCCGCCCCTCTCGACCGGGTGTCTGCGTGCCACCCAGTCCGGGTAGCCCTCGCGGTAGATGAGGAGGTGGAAGTAGCCCTGGGCCAGGAGCCTCTCGGCGAGCAACTGGGAATCCCGGCAGTCGCCGCCGCTGCAGTAGATGACGATGGCATCCCCGGCCGCGGGGCGGCGCTGGGCCTTGAAGTCCAGCAGGCGGTCTTCCAGATCGGCCTCCCAGACCGGAGTGTTCCAGGCTCCTGGGAGGTGACCTTCGGCGAACTCCCCGCTGCGGCGGGCGTCCAGGAAGGGCAGCCCGGCCTGGAACGCCTGCCAGGCCTCCTGGCTGCTGATCTCGGTGATGGGCGCCGAGGTCGTGCGGGTCTGCTCAGGCGCGGGAGGCGCCGCGGGCTTGGTCGCTGGCGCCGCAGCTGCGGGCCGGGCGCCCTGGGGGTGAGGCTCCGGTGCGGAAGGGGGGACCTTCGGGAGGGTCGGGGCTCGGCGCTCCAGCTCCCCAGGGGGCTTCGCAGGTGCGGGACTCAGCGGCAAGGCGGTCCGCCAGGCCAGACGCCGGGTCGGAGCGGCGAGCCGGTTGGCGATGAGGGCTGCCAGGAGCGCCGTTCCCCCGAGGGTCAGGATGCGGAGGGTGGTCGAGTGCCAGGGCGGTCGCATGGTCCGGGGCTGCTCAGAGGACGATATACCGGTATGTTCCCGGGTTCTGCTCCTTCAGCAGGAGCTGAAGGGTCCAGCGGCCGTCCGGGAAGCGCTCATACATCTCCGCCGTGAGGACCGACTCGCGCAGCCAGGGCCGGATGTCCTCGTAACACGCGAAGACCGGCGGCTCCCAGGGCTCCAGCTCTTGGACCGCCCGCCCCGAACCGGGCTTGATCCGGTCCATCAGCAGCGCGAGTCCGGCTTCCGGATCAGGCATTGAGCGGCTCCCAGAAGGTATTCATTAACCACAAAGGCCTGAAGAAATGATTAACCACAAAGAACACAAAGGCCACAAAGAAAGGCCCCCGTGAGGGAGCCCTATTCTTCGTGGTCTTCCTGTCATTTTACCTATCCTTTTCTGTTTTCAGAAAAGGATAGCCGGGGTTCTCAACCCAGCGTCACGCTTCCCCGGACTTGTAGCCTTCGTCGTGGATGTCCATGACGGCGCGGCCGGAGGGGTCGGCCAGGTTCGCGAAGGAGGCGTCCCAGCGCAGGGCGGTCTCGGTGCTGCAGGCCACGCTGCGCTCGAAGGGGACACAGTGGATGGCGGTGGCGCTGGGGAAGTGGTGCTCGAAGAGCTGGCGGTAGAGGTAGGCCTCCTTGGTCTCGGGGGTCTTCACCGGGAAGCGCTCTGCGGCGCCGGCCAGCATGCGGTCGCTGACCTCCTTCTCCGCATGGGCCTTCAGGGAGTCGATCCAGGAGTAGCCGACACCATCCGAGAACTGCTCCTTCTGGCGCCACAGGACCTCGTCGGGAATGGCTCCCTCGAAGGCCTGGCGCAGCGGCCACTTCTCCATGGGCTTGGGCCGGGGGGCGTTGCGGGGCAGCTTCACATCGGGGTTCATGCGCATGGCCACGTCCAGGAACTCCCGGTCCAGGAAGGGCACGCGGGCCTCCACGCCCCAGGCGGCGCTGGACTTGTTGGCCCGGGCGCAGTCATAGAGGTGCAGCTTCTGGAGCTTGCGGACCAGCTCTTCGTGCAGCTCCTGGCCATTGGGGGCCTTGTGGAAGTAGAGGTAGCCGCCGAAGATCTCGTCCGCGCCTTCGCCGGACAGGACCATCTTGATGCCCATGGCCCGGATCTTCCGCATGAGGAGATACATGGGGGTCGAGGCGCGGATGGTGGTGACGTCGAAGGTCTCGATGTGGTGGATCACGTCGGAGAGGGCGTCCAGGCCCTCCTGCACCGTGAAGTGGATCTCGTGGTGGATGGCGCCGATGTAGTCGGCCACCTTGCGGGCCGGGGCCAGGTCCGGGGCGCCGACCAAGCCCACGGCGAAGGAGTGGATGCGGGGCCACCAGGCGGGGCCCGCATCGCCCTCCTCCACCCGGTTGTCCCGGAACTTGGCCGCCACGGACGAGATGATGGAGGAGTCCACGCCGCCGGAGATGAGCACGCCGTAGGGCACGTCGCACATGAGCTGGCGATGGACGGCGGCCTCCAGGGACTCGCGCAGGGCGACGG
>CAIRAS010000024.1 GCA_903876615.1 uncultured Holophagaceae bacterium | reverse complement strand
TGGCGAGCGCGTGAAGAAGGACCTGCTCTACATGCACGGGGCGACGGAGAAAATGGGCCGCCTGCTGGGTGACCTGCTGGAGGTCTCCCGCATCGGGCGGGTGGTGAATACCCCGGTCCGGACCAGCTTCCAGGCCCTTGCCAGGGAGGCCCTGGGGGCCGTGGCGGGCAGCCTGGCCCTGCGGGGGGTCGAGGTGACCTTGGACGAGGTGGACCTGCCGCTGCTGGGCGACCGGCCCCGCCTGGTGGAGGTCTGGCAGAACCTGCTGGAGAACGCCGTGAAATACATGGGCGACCAGCCCGGCCCCCGGATCCACATCGGCGTGGAGCGGGTAGGCGAGCACCCCCAGTTCTTCGTGAGGGACAACGGCCAGGGCATCGAGTCCCGCTACCACGGGAAGGTCTTTGGCCTGTTCGAGAAGCTCGATGCGCGCACCGAAGGCACCGGCCTCGGCCTGGCCCTCATCAAGCGCATCGTGGAGGTCCATGGGGGCACCATCCGGGTGGAGTCCGAAGGGGCGGGCCAGGGTTCATGCTTCCTGTTCACCCTGCCGAAAGCGATACAAGCACAGGGAGAGGCACGATGATGGGCGAAGCCTTTGTGATCCTGCTAGTGGAGGATGAACCCGCCCACGCGGAGATCGTCCGGCGGAACTTCGAGAACTTCCGGCTCGCCAACCGGCTCATCCACGTGCCCGACGGTCAGGCGGCGCTCGACTACCTGTACCAGCAGGGCGACTACGCCGATCCGGCGGCCAGCCCCCGCCCCGGCCTCATCCTGCTGGACCTCCGCCTCCCCCGGGTCGATGGCCTCGAGGTGCTGAAGGCCATCAAGCAGGACCCGGGTCTGGCCGCGATCCCCGTGGTGGTCCTGACCACCTCTGCGGCCGAGACGGACATGGCCAAGGCCTATGAGTTCCACGCCAACAGCTACTTGGTCAAGCCCGTGGACTTCCCGCAGTTCCTCTCGCTGATGGAGACCTGCGGCTACTACTGGCTCGCCTGGAACAAGTACCCCTACTGAGGAGCAGAAGCCAGCCCATGGACGCCCGCCCCCTCCGGGTCCTCGTGGTCGAGGACGATCCCGCCCATGCCGAGGCGATCGGCAGGGCTCTGGAGGGCAGCGCCCCGGTCTACCAGGTGGAGGTCGTGGAGACCCTGGCCGCCTGCCGGGAGGTCATGCAGGCCAGCCTGCCGGATCTCGCCCTGGTGGACATGAACCTCCCCGACGGCCAGGCCATCGACCTGCTCCGGGACTGGTCGGCTGGGGCCCCACTGCCGCTGCTGGTCATGACCAGCTTCGGCAGCGAGCAGATGGCCGTGGATGTCCTGCGGGCCGGGGCCCTGGACTACCTGGTGAAGTCCAAGGCGGCCTTCCAGGAGCTGCGCCACTCCGTGGACCGGGCCCTCCGCGAGTGGCGGACTCGGCAGGACCACCGGCGAGTCCGGGAGGCCCTCGACCACAACCGGATCGAGATGGAGGCCATCTACCAGAACGCCCCCGTGATGATGTGCCGCCTGGACCCCGGGTTCCAGATCATCGACACCAACCGGGCTTTCGAGGCCTACACCGGGCGTTCCGACGCGATATTGAGGTCCCTGGGCTTCGGCAATGCCCTCGGCTGTGTCCAGGCCATGGCTGAGCTCCAAGGCTGCGGCAGCGGGCTGGCCTGCGGCCAGTGTGCGGTGCAGCAGGCCGCCCGGCGCATTTTGGAGACTGGCCAGGCGGAGACCAGCCTGAGCTACCGGACCACCGTCCACCAGCAGGGCGTGCTCCGCGAGGCGGCCTTCCGGGCCTCCCTGGCCCTGGTCCAGGCCGCGGGCAGGACCATGTTCCTGCTCTGCCTGGAGGACGAGACCGAGCGCGAGCAGGCCAAGGTGGCCCTCCGGGAAAGCCAGACCCTCTTCGAATCCGTGGCCAACAGCTCGCCGGCCATGATCTGGCTCACGGGCCCGAACAAGCGCCTCAGCTGGTTCAACGAGCGGTTCCTGACCTTTGTTGGGCTCGGCAGGGACCACCTCCTGCGGTCCGGGTTGCAGGCGGTCGTCCACCCCGAGGATCTCCTCCGATGTGCGCGGACCTACCTCGCCGCCTGGGAGACTTACCAGCCCTTTCGCACCGAGTATCGGCTGCGCCGCCATGACGGGGCTTTCCGCTGGGTGATCGACGAGGGCCATCCCCGCCATGACTCCAGCGGCGCCTTCGTGGGCTACATCGGCTCCTGCCTCGACATCACCGATCACCGGGAGTGGGAGACCACCCGCCTGGAACTCGAGCGGCGGCTCCTCCACGCCCAGAAGCTGGAGAGCCTGGGGGTCATGGCCGGGGGCATCGCCCATGACTTCAACAACCTCCTCATGGCCATGCTGGCGAACCTGGAGCTGGCCATGCACGTCCAGGCCAGCGACTCCCCCGCCCGCCCCTTCCTGGAGCGCAGCCTGCAGGCGAACCGCCGGGCCGCGGACCTGGTGCGCCAGATGCTGGCCTTCTCGGGTCGGGGCACCTTCGATGTGAAGGACCTGGACCTCAACGAGGTGGTCGAGGAGAACGTGCACCTGTTCCGGGTGGGACTCTCCCGGACCATCACCCTGAACCTCAACCTGAGCGCGGGCCTGCCGCACACCTACGCCGATCCAGGGCAGGTCCAGCAGGTGGTGATGAACCTCATCACCAACGCCTCCGAGGCCATCGGCCCCCAGCCCGGCACCGTCTCGATCGCTACGGGCGTCCTGGATGCGGACGAGGCCTACCTCGCGGGCAGCCTCCTCGACGAGAAGCCAGCCCCGGGCCGCTACGTCTTTGTCGAGGTGGATGATACGGGCTCCGGCATGGATCAGGACACCCTGAGCCGGCTCTTCGATCCCTTCTTCACGACCAAGTTCACTGGCCGGGGCCTGGGCATGTCCGCGGTGCTGGGCATCGTCCGGGGACACCATGGCGCCCTGAAGATCGAGAGCAACCCCGGCCAAGGAACCAACGTCCGGATCCTCTTCCCGGTCAGCCTCAACCCCAGCCTGGCCCCTGCGGCACCCACGCAGGCCTTGGCGACGGCTGAGGCCCCCGGGGTCGACCCCCGGGACTCCCGCCTGGTCCTGATCGTGGACGATGATGACCTGGTCCGGGATGCCACCGCCGCCATGCTGGCCTACCTGGGGTTCCGCACGTTGCTGGCCGCTGACGGCACCGAGGCCATCGCCCTCTTCCTCGAGCATGCCCAGGACATCGACTGGGTGCTGCTGGACCTGACCATGCCGACGCTGAGCGGCGCCGACACCTTCCGGGCCCTGCGCGACCTCCACCCCGGGATCCCGGTGGTGCTCATCAGCGGCTACAGCCAGCAGGACGCCACCTGGCAGTTTGGCGACCAGATCCCCTCCGGGTTCCTCCAGAAGCCCTTCGAGCTGCCCGCCCTCCAGGCGCTCATCCAGGAGCTCGAACCTCGTCTGGTCTAGGCCGGGACGTGTCAGCGGCCCAGGATCTCCGTCAACGCTTCGACCAGGAGCTGGCACTGCTCGTCCGTGCCCACGGTGATCCTCAGGTGCTGGTCAATGCGGGGCAACCGGAAGTGCCGGACGATGATGGCCCGCTGGCGCAGCTCCGCCGCGAGGGTGGCGGCGTCCCGGTCAGGGTGGCGGGCAAAGATGAAGTTCGCGGCGGAGGGCAGCACCTCGAAGCCCAGCGCGCCCAGCTGCGCGACCAGGCGCTGGCGGGTGGCGATCACCTTCTGGCAGCAGGCCTGGAAGTGCGCCACGTCCAGCACGGAGGCCACCGCGCCCGCCAGCGCCAGGCGATCGAGCGGGTAGGAGTTGAAGCTGTTCTTGACCCGCTCCAGGGCCTCGATGAGCTCCGGATGGCCGATGGCGAACCCCACCCGCAGACCGGCCAGGGCGCGGCTCTTGGAGAAGGTCTGGACCACCAGCAGGTTCGGGTGCCGGTCCACCAGGCTGACCGCGCTCTCGCCGCCAAAGTCCACGTAGGCCTCATCGACCACCACCACGGCGTCCGGGTTCCCGGCGGCGATGCGCGCGACGCCCGCCAGCGGCACCGGGCAGCCCGTGGGTGCGTTGGGGTTGGGAAAGATGATCCCGCCAGCCCGCCCGTCCGGCGTGGGCAGGTAGTCCTCCACCCGCATGGAGAAATCCTCAGCCAGGGGCTGGGTCCGCGCGGTGATGCCGTAGAGGCCGCAGTACACGGGGTAGAAGCTGTAGGTGATGTCAGGGAACCACAGGGGCTGCTCCTGCTTCAGCAGCGCCTGGAACACGTGGGCCAGCACCTCGTCCGAGCCGTTGCCGACGAAGACCTGGTCCGGGCGGACCTGCAGCTGCGCCGCCAGAGCGACCTTCAGGACCTCGCTGTTCGGATCCGGGTAGAGCCGGAGCGCCTCGCCCGTGGCGGCCCGGATGGCCTCCAGGGCGCGTGGCGAGGGGCCGTAGGGGTTCTCGTTCGTGTTGAGCTTGACGATGCGTTCCTGCTTCGGCTGTTCGCCGGGAACGTAGGGGGTCAGGCTGTGGACGACGGGACTCCAGAATCGGCTCATGGTCACTTCAATCAAAGGGTGGGGAGCGACTGGCCGCGGGCGGCGAGGCCAGCAGGTGAAGTCCCTGCGCCAGGCAGCAGGAAGGCCAGCCCATCGTACCATGGCCGCCGGTGCCCCTATGGCCCGGGGGTCGGGCCTGGGCTCAGTGCTTCTCCGGGCCCGGGCTGCCCTGGGCGGCGGAGAGCGGCGTGCCGACCTCGCCGAGGTAGATCACGAGGATCCTAAGCGGGCCTTCACCGAGGTTGGTCCCCCGGTGCCAGGTGTTCACCACCTCGGCGAAGGACTCCCCGGCCTGAAAGACCCTCGTCGTGCCGTTCTCCAGCTCGAGGCGCAGCTTCCCCTCGAGCACATAGGCGATGTTGTTGACGGGGTGGAGGTGCCAGGCCGTGGCCAGCCCCGTGGGAATCTCGACGACGACCGATTGGATCTCGGGGCTGCCGGACTTGGAATAGGTGAGGGGCACCCCGTTCCAGGTGGTAGTGGTCTTGAGCAGCGTGGTCGAGGTCACCGCCGGCGCGGCCTTGGTCGCCTGGGCGACGAGCGCCGAGCCGCAGCCAGAGAACAGCAACGCGGCCACGAGGGGGAGGCGGGTCGGCAGGGTCATGAGCGCTCCGTTGGGAAAGACAATTGCGTGAAATCGTTACACCAGCCTACCGGCACTAAGGCCAGAAAACCCCTGTCCCACCGCCGAGGGCATGTGGTTCGATGGGGCATGCTGCTTCCCGCCCCCACCCTGCCCCTGCGGCCATCTCGCCCCGCGCCCGAGGCGCGGCGGTGAGCCGTTTCGGCTGGCGCGAGGTCACGGGCCGCCAGTGGGCAGTGCTGGCGGGGGCCACCCTCGGCTACGGGCTCTACTACGTGTGCCGCCTTAGCCTTGCCGTGGTGAAGGCCCCTCTGGTTTCCGCCGGAGTGTTGACGGAAGCCCAACTGGGCCTCGCCGGTTCGGCCCTCTTCTTCACCTACGCCGCTGGCAAGTTCGCAAATGGGATCCTCGCGGACCGCATGAACCTCCGCCTCCTGCTCGCCCTGGGTCTGCTGGGTTCGGCGCTGGTGAACCTGGCCCTGGGCTGGGCCGGGGGCTGGCTGGTCTTCGCGGGCTTCGCCGCCCTCTGGGGGCTGAACGGCTGGCTGCAGTCCATGGGCGCCAGCGCCTGCGTCGTGGGCATCACCCGCTGGTTCGAG
>CAIRAS010000023.1 GCA_903876615.1 uncultured Holophagaceae bacterium | reverse complement strand
GGCGGCTGTTCATCCAGGAAGACCTGGCGGCCTACAAGGTGAAGCTGCGCGGCGTCATCGGCGCCGGCGAGCCCCTCAACCCTGAGGTCATCAGCCAGGTGGAGAAGGCCTGGGGCCTCACCATCCGCGACGGCTTCGGCCAGACCGAGACCACCTGCGTGGTTGGCAACTCCCCCGGTGTCCCCGTGAAACCAGGCTCCATGGGCCTGCCCATGCCCGGCTACGACGTGGTCCTGCTGGACCTGGACGGCAAGGAGACGGATGAGGGCGAGATCGCCCTGCGGCTCAGTCCGCGCCCCCTGGGCCTCATGGACGGCTACGCGGACGATCCCTCCAAGATGGAAAAGGCCCTGAAGGAGGGCTACTACCGCACCGGCGACGTGGCCACCCGCGACGCCGAAGGCTACCTCTTCTTTGTGGGCCGCGCGGACGATGTGTTCAAGAGCAGCGACTACCGCATCAGCCCCTTCGAACTGGAGTCCTTCCTCATCGAGCACGACTTCGTGGCCGAGGCCGCCGTGGTGCCGAGCCCCGATCCCGTGAAGCTGGCGGTGCCCAAGGCCTACGTCATCCTCCGGGCGGGCGTGGAGCCCAGCCGTGAGACCGCGCTGGCGCTGTTCAAGTTCATCCGCGAGCGCCTCAGCGCCTACAAGCGCATCCGCATCATCGAGTTCAGCGAGCTGCCCAAGACCATCTCCGGGAAGATCCGTCGCGTGGAGCTCCGCAAGCGCGCCGCCGACCAGGGTGCCTCTGCCACCGAGTGGCGCGAGGACCAGTTCCCTGAGCTGAAGTAGCAACCCCTCAGACCGCAGCGTCCCTTCACACCACCCCCAGCCGGAGGTCCCATGCTCTTCCTCGACGACCATCGTGATATCCACTTCAACCTCCTCGAGTGGCTGGACCTGGATGCGGTTCTGAAGGGCGAGCCCTACCAGGACGTCGACCGTGAGCAGCTGGGCATGGTGCTGGACGAGGCCCTGAAGGTCTCGAAGGGCAGCGTCTCGGCCTGCAACGAGGTGGGCGACCGCGTCGGCGCGAAGTTCGCGAACGGCAAGGTGGAACTGCCCGAGGGCTTCGCCGAGGCCTTCGAGGACCTGGCCTCCGGCGGCTGGATCAGCGCCACCATGAACCCCGAGTTCGGCGGCATGGGGCTGCCAGAGGTCGTGGGCACGGGCATCAGCGAGTACCTCATGGGGGCCAACACGGCCCTGGCCCTCAAGACGATGCTCACCCGCGGCTCGGCCCACCTCATCGAGACCTTCGGCAGCGATGATCTGAAGGCCACCTACGTCGAGAAGATGTACAGCGGCGAGTGGTGCGGCACCATGTGCCTCACCGAAGCCGGCGCCGGGAGCGACCTGGGCGCGCTCACCACCAAGGCCACCAAGCAGGCCGATGGTACCTACCTCATGACCGGCGAGAAGATCTTCATCACCAGCGGCGACCACGAGCTCACGCCGAACATCATCCACGCGGTGCTGGCCCGCACGCCGGACGCCCCGGCAGGGCCCAAGGGCCTCAGCCTCTTCGTGGTGCCGAAGTTCCGGGTCAACGCCAACGGCAGCCTCGGCGAGCGCAATGACGTCACCTGTGCGGGCATTGAGCACAAGCTGGGCATCCACGGCTCGCCCACCTGCACCCTGGTGTTCGGCATGGACAACGCGAGCCAGGGCTTCCTCCTGGGCCAGGAAGGGCAGGGCCTGGTCTACATGTTCCAGATGATGAACGCCGCGCGCTACGAGGTCGGCGTCCAGGGTCTGGGCAACGCCTCCGCCGCCCACCAGGCCGCCATCGCTTTCGCCAAGGAGCGGCTGCAGGGCCGTGCTGGCAAGGGGGTCGGCCAGTCGCCCATCATCCAGCACCCGGATGTGCGGCGCATGCTGCTCATGCAGTCCTCCTACGTGCAGGCCATGCGGGCTCTCGTGTCCTACACCGCCTGGTGCATGGACATGGCCCATGTCTCCTCCGGCGACGACAAGAACCGCTGGCAGGGCCTCGTGGAGCTGTTCACGCCCGTCTGCAAGGCCTGGTGCTCGGACTGGGGCTTCCGCGTGACCGAGTGGGCGCTGCAGACCTACGGTGGCTACGGCTACACCATGGACTACCCCGCCGAGCAGTACCTGCGGGACTGCAAGATCGCCTCCATCTACGAAGGCACCAACGGCATCCAGGCCCTGGATCTGGTGGGCCGCAAGTTCCGCATGCAGGACGGCCGGCCCATGCAGGACCTGCTCCAGCTCATCAGCGCCACGGCCCAGACCCTGGCCGGGGACCCGGTCCTGGGTCCCTCCGCCCAGCAGCTAGGCTCGGCCCTGAAGACCCTGACCGCGGTGCTCCAGGAGGTTCCGGCCAAGCCCAATGGGGGCCAGCTGACGGTGCTCAATGCCGTGCCGGTGCTCGACATGCTGGGCCACGTGGTGTCCGGCCACCTGCTCCTCCAGCAGGCGACCCTGGCTCTGAAGAAGGGCGAGGAGCTGCAGCGCGCCCGGGGCGTGGACCCCACGGACCGCGCCGCCGTCCAGGCCCTGCTCAAGGACAGCCCCGAGGCCGCCTTCTACCACAACAAGGTGCAGGCCACGATCCACTTCGCCCACCGCGGCCTGCCCCTGGTGGCGGCCCTGGCCGTGGCCCTGCAGGCCGGCGAGATCGCGCCCATCGAAGCGGTCTTCTAGCCCTCCAGGCCATCAGGGCAAGCCCCGCACCAGCCCCAGGGTGCCAGGAACCTCGAGCGGTACGCCCTGGCGTGCCGCTCGAGGTTCCTGCCGTCGGAGCCGCTGAGCGGGCGGATCGCGGAAACTCTCGGGATAGGAAAAAAATTATCCTCCGGGTGCGCCTCGGACGGGTCGCCCGGGTCGATTCATTCCTTTGCAGGAAACCCTTTAGCCGCGGACAGGGATCCTCGATTGAAAGGAGTGTCTCTATACCCTATTCCTGTCACAAGAGCAGGTTCTTCCTCGCCGCTTGTCGCCCGCCTAAGATTCCACAATCATGCGGGAAATTAACAAGGGGACCCGACGTGAAAACATGACTCCACGAGACCGACCGGCTAGTCGGTTTTGATTCACGGAGCTCCGGCTTAACACTACTGTTTCCAAAATTTCACACAACCGAAAGACCCCTATGTGTCTTCTGTCACATCATGGGGAACTTTCCTAGGATTTTGATGGACTCGCTCACAGAGCGGGCTTAGCTTGAATCGAACCGATTACCCGCCGGGGCCTGACTGTGCGCTCCTCAGAGCTTTTGGTGGACCTGCTTCCTGAAGTCCCCCCCACCCTCCCTTCTAGGAGAAAAAAAACATGAAGATCTCTCGCCTCGCTGGTGTCGCCGCGCTGCTCGTAGCCGGGGCAGCCCAGGCCCAGGAAGCCATCAAGGTCAACGCCCTGATTGAACTCTGGTACACCCAGATGTCGGACAACAACCTGCGCCTCAACACGGCCGTCAAGCCCGGTGGCGTGTCCACCTACTACGAGGGCCTGAGCTCGGGCCGTTTCGTTGAGAATGGTTTCACGGTGAAGCGCTCTGAGGTCTACCTCAGCCAGTCGATCTCGGACTCCATCAGCTGGAACCTGATGTTCGACCCGAACAACAGCACCTCCACGGTCGGCAACAACGTCCTCCATGATGCGGTCATCACCTGGAACCTCGGCAGTGGCTTTGTCCTCAAAGCCGGTCAGTTCAAGATGCCGACCACCTATGAAGCCACCATCGTGGCCGCCAAGGACCTCTACTTCTTTGACCGCAACCAGATCAACCGCGTCTTCGGCGACAAGCGCGATCGTGGTGCCTGGCTCAGCTACAGCACTGGGGACGCCAAGGGCTTGAATAGCAAGGTGAGCGTGGCCATCTCCAACGGCACCACCGATGACGGCAGCGGCGGCAAGACGGCGGTTGACGCCAACGCCCAGAAGGACTTCACCTTCCGCTACGAAGGTGCCTTCGGCAGCGCGCACAAGTTCGGTGGCTACTACCGCGAGGGCGTCACGAACCTGAAGGACGCCACCCTCCTCACCCCCACCACCGTGCCCGCCGGTACGACGGCGCAGCAGATCAAGGACAACAAGGACAAGACCACCCTCCAGGGTCTCTACTACGCCTATGACACGACGAAGCTGCACTTCGACTTCGAATATGCGACCGGCCTGCTGGGTCGCCGCTTCCCCAGCATCTTCGCCGCCAGCACAGCGACCATGTCTCGTGAGCACCTCGACCAGAAGTTCTCGGGCTACACCGGGACCCTCATCTACAAGATGGGCCAGCACCAGGTGGCGCTGCGCTACGACTCCCTGAACTACAACTCCGGCAACAACTGGTACACCGCTGCCAGCCCCTACAAGCTCACCACGGGGGACTACACGCCCAAGTACACGGAGACCACGGTTGGCTACAACTACAACTTCGTCCCCGGCAAGTACAGTGTCGCGAAGCTGAAGCTGGACTACATCATGCGCAGCAAGAACTTCCTGACCCCCCGCACCGCCCAGGCTGGTGAGCAGGGTGGCAACAGCTTCGTCGCCTCCCTCGGCATCGGCTTCTAAGGCCACGCCAGACATCAGCTCTTTCTATTGCATGACCACGGGACTGCTGGGTAACCCTCAGCAGTCCCGTGGTTATTTCACCCGGATATCGGCTAGTATTGGTTAAGCAACCCCACCATCTTTTTTCAATCGGAGCAGACATGCGCAAGCACCTCCTCGCCCTGGGCGCCACCTTGGTCCTCACCCCCTGTCTCATGGCGCAGAAGATCGGCGTCATCAACTCCATGAGCGGTCCTGAGGCGCCCATCGGGGAGAACATCACCAACGGCATCAAGCTCGCCGAGGAGGATCTCAAGAAGAAGGGGATCAACCTGCAGCTGGTGTGGGAGGACGACACGGGCAAGCCCCAGATCTCCATGAGCGCCATGGAGAAGCTGGCGACCCGGGAGAACGTGGTGGGCGTGGTGGGCCCCTACACATCGGCCTGCTCCAACGCTGTCGCCAAGCTGGCCGAGAAGTACCATGTGCCGCTGTTGATTCCCGCTGCGGCCAAGGAGGAAATCACGCGCCAGGGCCTCGCCCATGTCTTCCGCATGAACGCTCCTGCCGACAAGTACGCCTCCAGCCTGATCGATGCCGCGGCGTCCCTGGGCAAGCCCAAGACCATCGCCTTCATCTACGAGAACACGGACTTCGGCACCTCCACCTCGAAGACGGCTAAGGACTATGTGGCTACCAAGGGCATCCAGGTGGTGGCGGATGTCTCCTACCCCAAGGGCTCCGCTGACTACCGGTCGACGCTCGCCCAGATCAAGTCGAAGAACCCAGATCTGGTGTTCATGGTCTCCTACGTGGCCGACGCCATTCTCCTCATGCGGCAGTCCCGCGAGGTGGGACTCCAGCCCCAGGCTTTCCTCGGCGCCGGGGCCGGCTTCACCACCGTCGAGTTCGCCAAGGAACGGGCGATCTCCGACAATGTCATCTCCTGCACTCAGTGGACCGATGATGTGAACTGGCCTGGCGCGAAGGACTTCGGCGCCCGCTACAAGGCGAAGTTCGGCAAGGAACCCACCTACCACGCCGCCTGCGCCTACGCCTCGATGATCATCATGGCCGAGACCGCCAAGGCCTCCGGCGGTGATCGCACCAAGACCCGCACCGCGCTGAAGGCCGGCAAGTGGAACGGCATCATGGGCGAGGTGAAGTTCGCCGACTACGACGGCTTTACCAACCAGAACAATCACCAGATGCTCGTCCAGCAGATCATCGCCGGGAAGTACGAGACCGTTCTTCCCGCTCAGTTTGCGACCAAAAAGGCGATCTATCCCTTCCCCAAGTGGAAGTGATTTCGACCAGCACGGGGGCGCCCTCGGGCGCCCCCTCCTGAATCTCTGGAGGGTCAAGCGCCCATGGCTGTCTTTCTGCAATCTCTGATTAGCGGCATCCTCATCGGGGGGGTCTACGCGCTCATCGGCATCGGCCTCACGCTGATTTTCGGCGTGATGCGGGTCATCAACTTCGCCCATGGCGACATCCTGATGGTGGGGATGTACCTCACCTACATGATTTTCACGCTCCTCGGGATCGATCCCTTCGTGTCCGTGCTGATCACGTTCCCCCTGATGTTCCTCTTCGGGGGGTTCCTCCAGAAGGTGTTCATCAACCGGGTGCTGGACGCTCTGGCGCAGAACCAGATCCTGCTGACCATCGGCCTGGGCCTCATCATGAGCAACACGGTGATGCTCATCTTCACCTCCGACTACAAGATCCTGAGCACCAGCTACTCCTCGGCCACCATCAAGGTCGGCGGCGGTGTCTCGGTCTCCACGCCCCTCCTGATCTCGTTCCTGATCACGGCGGCGATCACGGCGGCCCTCTACTGGTTCCTGCTCAAGACGGATACTGGTCAGGCCATCCGCGCCACGGCCCAGGACCGCGACGCGGCCCAGCTTATGGGCATCAACGTCAAGCGGATGTCCATCATCGCCTTCGGTCTCGGTTCGGCCCTGGCGGGCACCGCCGGCGCGCTGATCTCCCCGACCTACTACATCTTCCCCCAGGTGGGCAGTGTCTTCACGCTGAAGGCCTTCGTCATCACGGTGCTGGGCGGCATGGGCAGCGTGGTGGGCGCGACGCTCGGTGGGGTGCTCATTGGCATCACCGAGTCCATGAGCGCCGCCTACATCTC
>CAIRAS010000022.1 GCA_903876615.1 uncultured Holophagaceae bacterium | reverse complement strand
CTTCGACTGCGCCAACCGTTGCGGCCGCACGGGTCGCCGTTACATCGCCCCCATGGGCCACCTGCGCATGATGGGCGCGGCCCAGCCCTTCCTCAGCGGCGCCATCAGCAAGACCATCAACCTGCCCGCGGAAGCCACCGTGAACGAGATCGGCGGCATCTACGAGGCCAGCTGGCAGCTCATGCTCAAGGCCGTGGCCCTCTACCGCGACGGCTCGAAGATGAGCCAGGCCATGGCGACCAACCTGGACCTGCTGGACGGCGCCGACACACTCCTGGATGAGCAGGCCACCGCCACCGAGAAGACCCCTGCGGTCGCCCAGGCCCTCACCAACCAGCTGGTGCGCACCTACCGCCGCCGCCTGCCCAACCGCCGCGGCGGCTACACCCAGGCGGCCACCATCGGCGGCACCAAGCTCTACCTCCGCACCGGCGAATACGAGGACGGCAGCCTCGGCGAGATCTTCCTCGACATCCACAAGGAGGGCGCCGCCTTCCGCGCCGTGCTCAACTGCTTCGCCATCGCCGTGAGCATGGGCCTCCAGCACGGCGTGCCCCTGGAAGAGTTCTGCGACGCCTTCCTGTTCACCCGCTTCGAGCCCGGCGGCATGGTGGCGGGTAGCGACACCATCAAGCTCAGCACGAGCCTCATCGACTTCGTGTTCCGGGAGCTGGCCATCAGTTACCTGGGCCGCTACGACCTGGCGCACGTGGAGCCGGAGCAGCTCATGAGCGCCGCCACCGGCCTGCGTCCCAACAGCAATGCCCCCGGGGTCCAGAGCAACCTCCCCAGCTTGCAGACGGGCACGCCCCTGCCCTTCCCGGAGTCTTCCGCTACCGGCGTTCCCGTGGCCTCAGCCCCCGCACCGGTGCCGGTCCTGGTGGGGGTCTCCGGTGCCAAGGCCAGCCTTAACGCCGCGCAGGCCGCCCGCGAGAAGGGCTACACCGGCGACCCCTGCCCCGAGTGCGGCCACCTCACCCTCGTCCGCAACGGCGCCTGCATGAAGTGCCAGACCTGCGGGGCGACGACAGGGTGCAGCTAAGGCGGGGCTCCGCAAGAAGTTCAGACCGCCACGGCCTTTGGTGGGCCGACCTCCCACGACGGCTGGAAAGGCCTATATTCATGCAGAGGCGTTGTTTCCCCGCCTGTAGAGGAAGTTTATGCAGGTCGGCAGCGTCCAGAGCGGGCCCGGAAGCCTGATGATTGAGACGGCCAAGGCGGCAAAGTCCAACTTTGCCTACTACGACCCCGCCGACACCAACCACGATGGGGTCGTGTCCGCAGCAGAGGAACTGGCCTACTCCCTGTCGCACCCCCTGCTGTCCTTCCTAAACACACCGCCCTCAGGGGCCGCAAGCCTGACCACACAGGCGAGCCGGGTGTCCCAACCATCCGCCTCCGCCTACCACGATCCTGCCGATACCAACCAGGATGGGATCGTGTCTGGCCTGGAGGCCATGGCCTATTCGCTGAAGCACCCGGGGCTGGGTCGCCAGGCGGAATCGTCTT
>CAIRAS010000021.1 GCA_903876615.1 uncultured Holophagaceae bacterium | reverse complement strand
CGTGGCCCTCTCCACCCTGTTCAGCATCCTCACGGTGCCCGCGCTGTTCTTCCTGGTCTCCTGAGGCCACGCTTCCGCAGACCGACCGCCGGCTGGGCCGTGCCGGGTGGGATAAACTGGAGCTTCGCTTCAGGAGCTTCCATGGCCACCGTCACCCTTAAAGGCAACCCCTTCCACACCGCCGGCGAACTGCCGAAAGTGGGCTCCGCAGCACCTGCCTACACCCTGGTGCGCACCGACCTGGCCGAAGTGTCCGGCCAGGACCTGGCCGGCCAGCGCGTGGTGCTGAACATCTTCCCCAGTCTGGACACGCCCACCTGCGCCGCCAGCGTCCGCAAGTTCAACGCCCGGGCCAACGAGAAGCCCAACACGACCATCCTCTGCATCAGCGCCGACCTGCCCTTCGCCCAGAAGCGCTTCTGCGGCGCCGAGGGTCTGGACAACGTGGTGCCGGCCTCCACCTTCCGCTCCGCCGACTTCGGCCAGACCTTCGGCGTGACCCTGGTGGACGGCCCCCTCAAAGGTCTCCTCGCCCGCGCCGTGGTGGTGGTGGACGAGACCGGCAAGGTCATCCACACCGAGCTGGTCCCCGAGATCGCCCAGGAACCCGACTACAACGCCGCGCTGGAAGTGTTGTAACCCCCCTGCGCCACTGAAACAGATCACCACCAAGACACCAAGACACCAAGAAGAACCAAGGCAGTCCTTCTGCTTTTCTTGGTGCCTTGGTGCCTTGGTGGTTAGCAGTTGTCTTCCTTACTCAATCCGATCCATCTTCCGCAGCTCGGGGACTCGCCAGGCGGTGCCCGCCACGACCAGCAGGGTCATGCAGCCGCCGAAGACGACGGAGGGGACCAGGCCCAGCAGGCGCGCAGCGACGCCGCTTTCGAAGGCGCCGATCTCGTTGCTGGACCCGATGAAGACCTGGACCACCGAGGACACGCGCCCCAGCATGTCCTGGGGCGTCACCAGCTGCAGCAGCGTCGAGCGCAGCACGACGCTGACGTTGTCCACGGCGCCACTGAGGGCCAGCAGGAAGAGGCTCAACAGGAAGCTGTGGCTGAGGGCGAAGGCGATCATGGCCGCGCCAAAGGCGCCGACGCAGAGCAGCAGGGTGCGCCCCGTCTGCCGCAGGGGTGGCAGGTGGGCCATGGTGAGTCCCATGAGCACCGAACCCACGGCGGGCGCGGCCCGCAGCGCGCCGAGCCCCTGGGGGCCCGTGTGGAGGATCTCTTTGGCGAAGACAGGCAGCACCGCCACGGCCCCACCGAACAGGACGGCGAAGAGGTCGAGGCTGATGGCCCCCAGCAGCAGCCGCTGGGCAAACACGAAGCGCAGCCCCTCACCCAGGCTGGTGAAGATGGAGCCGACCCGCGGCTTCGCGGGACTTGGCGTGTAGCGGATGAAGAGCAGGCCCAGGAAGCCAGCGGCGATGAGCGACAGCACCAGCAGGTGCGCCGCCACCGGCCCCCGCCAGGCGTAGACCAGGCCGCCGATGGCCGGCCCGAGCACCATGCCCGTATGGAAGACTGAGACCCGCCAGGTGGAGCCGTTGGCATAGAGGGCCTTGGGCAGCAGGTCCGTGGCCAGGGCGTTGTTGGCGGGGCGATGGAAGGCCCGCACGATGCCGGTGAGGAAGATGATCCCGTAGATGGGCCAGACCGCCTGGGCCAGGGGGCCGGACTGGAAGCTCCAGGTGAACCCCACGAGCAGGGCCGAACACAGCGCCAGAGCCGCGGTGGTGGTCAGACAGATGCGCAGGCGGTTGACGCGGTCCGCGGCGTGCCCTCCGAAAAGGGCCAGCGAGAGGAAGGGCAGTGCCTCGGAGAGACCCACCAGACCCAGGGCCAGGGGATCCCCGGTGCGTTCGTAGACCTGCCAGCCCACCACCACGCCCTGCATCTGCATCCCCAGGGTGGCCAGCCACAGGGTGGCGATGAACCAGCGGAAGTCGCGGCTTCGCAGGGCAGCGTAGGGATCGTGGGGCGCGATGGCTTTATCCACTGGAGACTACTCGTACCTCAGGGCATCAATGACGTTCAGCTTCGCGGCTTTCAGCGCCGGCAGGAAGCCCGCGGCCACCCCCACCAGGCCCGAGAAGCCCAGCCCGAGGCCCACAGCCCAGGACTCGGTCACGGCGGGCACCTGGAACTTCTGGAGGATGAAGACGGCGCTGTAGGCGAAGCCCACGCCGATGATGCCGCCGAGCAGGGAGAGCACGATGGCCTCGATGAGGAACTGCCACAGGATGCTGTGCTGGGTGGCGCCCAGGGCCCGGCGGATGCCGATCTCCCGGGTGCGCTCGGTGACGCTCACCAGCATGATGTTGGAGATGCCGATGCCGCCGACCACCAGGGAGATGCTGGCCGCCACGGCAAGCAGCGCGGTGAGGATGCCGGCCTGAGCGCTCTGCATCTGGACGATGTCGTCCTGCTTCCGGATCTGGAAGGGGTTGTCGTCCTTGGGGGGGGTCTTCATGCGCTGCCGCAGCAGGGCCGTGATCTCGGCCTCGGCCATCTCCGCCTTGCCCTCCTGGGCGCTCACCATGATCTGCTGGATCTTGTCGCGG
>CAIRAS010000020.1 GCA_903876615.1 uncultured Holophagaceae bacterium | reverse complement strand
GCGCCGGGCTGTTTCCTCGATATGCTGGAACCAACGCAGCTCCGCCCCGAAGAGATCCCGCATACCTTTTACTGACTGGGCCATGATCCGACTCCCGAGCCTTCTGCTCGCCACCTTCAGCCTACTGTCTTGGGCCCAGGTACCCAAACCCGAGGGGCTGGTCGCCCGCCTCAAGGTGATGGTGGACCCGGGCCATGGCGGCGAGGACGGCGGCGCCCGGGGCCCCAGGGGCCTGAAGGAGAAGACCGCCGCCTTGCAGCTGGCCCGGGCCGTCTCCGAGAAGCTGGAAGCGGCGGGCTTCGAGGCCGTCTGCACCCGCGAGGATGACACCCTGGTCCCCCTCTGGGATCGGGCCCGGGCCGCCAACGAGCAGGGTGCGGACCTCTTCATCAGCCTCCATCTGAACGCCGCCCGGGCCAAGTCCGCCCGGGGCTCCGAGGTCTATTTCCTGAGCCTTGCCAAGGGCAAGAATGACGACGTCGCCGCGGCGGAAAATGCCGGAGCCGGCGCCCCGCCCGGCAGCGCGGACAGCGTGGTGGCCAGCATCCTGGATGACCTGGCCCAGAAGGCCTACCTGCAGGACTCCGAGCGCCTGGCCGTGGCCCTCCAGGGCGAGCTCAACCAGCTGGCCGGCATCAAGGGGCGTGGCGTGAAGCAGGCCCCCTTCGTCGTGCTGCGCGGCGCCGCCATGCCCGCGGTCCTGGTGGAGGTGGCCTTCATCTCCAACCCCAAGGAAGAGAAGAAACTCCAGGATGCGGGCTTCCGTACCCTGGTGGCGGAGGCCATCACCCAGGGTGTGCGCCGGTACTTTGCCGGCACCAACGGCAGTGTCCGGCGGCGGATGGTCGGCGGGCGCAGCTGACAGCCCCCACTGAACCTAGTTAAGGGCCTTGTCGAAGAAGTCCGCAAGCTCGGGCCCCAGCCCTTTCAGAAAGGCGGCCCGGTCGAACCCGGATGGATCGGCGGCCATGTCGCCATCCGGGGTTGGGATGGGGTAGCTGGGTGTATCACTGAAGGCAAAGTGCCAGGCGTTGGGCACCAGGTGCAGCTCTGCACCAGGGAGATTTTTGGCGACCCACATGGCGTGGAAGCGCGGCACCAGCCAGCGGTCCTTGACCCCAGCATAGATTGCAATCGGGACCTGGACCTTGGCCAGGGACTCGGCCGTGAACAGGACGCCCACGGGGGCCATGGCCACCACTGCGCGAACCCGAGGGTCCTTCAAGGGCGGGCCAGCCTGGGGAGGGGCGACAGGCCACTCGGTGCCGCCGGTGCGGCAGAACAAGGGATCGTCCTGGCCTTCCTCCCGACAGTGCTTCCTCGACTGGGCGAGATCGGGGACACCCCCGGCCAGGGCCAGGACGGTATAGCCCCCGGCCGAATGACCCAGGGTGCCGATGCGCGGGCCCTTGCCATCGCGGGCGATGCGGTCCTTCCAGATCGGGTCGGCCAGCAAGGCATCGAGGACCCGGCTGACCTGGCGCGGCCGCTCGTAGAAGTAGCGCTCCGGAGTCTTCTTCAACAAGGAACCATCCATCCAGTTGTCGCCTGGGTGGCGCAGGGCGGCCACCAGGTAGCCCCTTGCGGCCAGGGCCTCGGCCAAGCGGCTATGGGCGAGCTCCGAGCCGCCCAGCCCGTGGCTCAGCACGATCAGCCCCTTCACCGTGGGTTCCGACGCGCCCCTGATGGCAGCGCGGATGCTGAAGGGACCCATGGGGATCTCTCGCCCTGGCGATGGGCTGGGGTAGAAGAGCGCCACGGTGATGGCCGGCGTGCTCTCGCCCTTGCCGGGGATCTCGTACTGGGACCAGCCCACCTGGGCGACCAGAGGCAGGGCCGCGAAGAGCAGCAAGGCAAGGCTGACCAGGCAGGACCGCGCAATGGTCTTCATGGGAGTCCCCTTGAGGTGGCTGGCGCCGGTGTGGGCCGACGGGTCCACGCTGCGGCCGCTGTGGGCCGCTGTTAGGTCTTGACGGTACATGGTGTGCCTCCTGTTTGGCTGGTTGTGGTTTGCATTGCTGCTGTGCGTGTCCTGCGTTGCACCTGCGAGCGTTCGCGCAGGAGGATCCATTCGACCAAGGCGAGGTTGATGGCCCAGCCTGCCCCCATGAGTACGGCGCGGGTCAGCTCGCCCCGAACGCTCGGGAACAGGAACCACGGCAGGTGGGTCAGCACCTGAGTGCCCGCGCCCAGGCCAAGGGCATAGCCGCGCATCATCCAAGGGCGGTGGGCGGGGATGTCCTGCCGCCCGATGGCGGCCATGCCGAGAGCGATGAACAGCACCATCGCCACACCGACTACCAGCCGGATGGCGTACAGGAGCGTGCCGTCAAAGAGGGGGCGGGGATAATACTGGGCCATCCACAGACCCGTG
>CAIRAS010000019.1 GCA_903876615.1 uncultured Holophagaceae bacterium | reverse complement strand
TTACGGAAAAAGATCAAAATTAACCACCGATGAACACCGATAATCGGTGTTCATCGGTGGCTGATTTTTTTTGAGTTTCAGCCGGTGATCCCAGCTCCTAGGGCTGAGCCAGGGCCCGGGCCTGCTGGTCGGCGGCCCTCCAGGGGGGCTCCAGATACCGGTTGCGGGTGAAGGCTTCCTGGAAGCCTTGGTGGGCCTCGCGGGCCCTGGTGGCGCGTTCGGCGGGGCCCCCTGACTGGGCCTCTGCCAGCTTCAGGGCGCCCCGCAGGGCCTGGGCCTCGCCCATGCCCGGGTGCAGCCTGGCGAGCTGGTCCAACAGGGCCTTGCCTTGGGCCAGGCGGCGGGCTGGATCCTGGGCCCGGGTCTGTTCCCAGAGCGCCCAGTCCAGGGTCAGGGCGGCCCGGGCCAGCAGGGCTTCCTGGGACTCAGGCTGCGCCTGCAGGGCCCTGGCCAGGGCCTGGTCGGCCGCCTCGAAGTCCTCCGGGCTGGCCAGGCCGCGGTGGGCCTTCAGGCGGGCTGCGGCGCTGTGCAGCTCGCCCCGATAGAGCAGGGCGTCCCGGTGCCGGGGGTGGCGGCTGAGCACGGCGCCCAGGGCCGCCTCCCCCGCGGCCAGGCTGGACCGGAAGTCCCCGGAGCGGCCCTGCAACTGCTCCAGGCGCAGGGCCGCGAGGCGCCCCTGCGTCGCCAGGGCGCCCGGATCCCCGGGGGCGGACGCCAGGCTCTGGCGCAGCAGGGTGTCGACGGCCAGGACGCTGGCTGGCGTGCGGGGGCCCAGCTCGTGCCGTGCCTTCCAGATGAGCAGGTCCGCCAGATTCAGGTAGCCCAGCACCTGGCCCGGGGCCACGGCCATGGCCCGGCGGAAGGCCTGCTCTGCGGCGGACAGGGCGGGCAGGGGGTCCTGACCCCGCTCCCAGGCAGCCCGGGCCACCTGCAGCTGGGCCACGCCGACCCCGTTGTGCAGGTGGGGGACCTCGGCGTTGATAGCCAGACCCCGGCGGTTGGCCTCCAGGGAGGCCTGCAGCTCCGCTCCGGGGTCCTCACCCCGCTCCTGCTTGCGCAGCGCCTGGCTGTAGCGCACCTTGCCCTGCACGAAGAGGGGAACGAAGTGGCGGGGGTTGAGGGTGTGGGCCCGGTCCAGCACCTCCAGGGCCCGCCGGAGGTCCGCTTCGGGATCCGTGCTGCCGGGCAGCACCGCCCGCTGCTGGAGGCAGGTGCCCAGGTTGATCCAGGCGGGCAGGGACTGGGGCTCCATCCCCGTGGCCCGCTCGTAGGCGGCGATGGCCCCGTCCAGGTGTTGTCGCGGATCCAGCCCCTGCTGGGCCTCGAAGTCGGACCAGGTCTGATGGAGGAGGCCCAGGTGGTTCTCCACGGCGTAGTCGCGCTTCGGCGGCGCCAGGGACTCCAGGGTCTGGAGCCCCCGGTCCAGCTGCTCCGTGGGATCCAGGTTGTGGTCGAGGCGCTCGTTGCCCCACTGGTAGTAGGCCTTGCCCAGGGCCGCCCAGGCATCGGCCCGGGTGGGACCGGCCGCCTGGGCCTTCAGGGCCGCGGCCACGGCCTCCTGGACCAGGGCCTCCGGGTGCTCGCCGCGGCTGGTCAGCGCATCCGCGTACTGGCCCAGGAGGGCCGCCTGGAGGATGAGGGAGGGCACGTGGTCCGCCTGGGCCCGGAGGGCCAGCTGGACCGCCGCCAGGCCCCGCTCGAAGGCGGGCTGCACCTGCCCCTGGCTGTATTTCTCCATGGTCAGGGCGTTCAGCTCCAGCTGCGCCAGGGCCGCGTAGACCACGGGGGCGCTGCGCCCGCTGGCGGCGGCGGCGGCCAGGTCCCGGCGCCCGGCCTCGAAGTCCGCCTGGGCCTGCTCCGGCTGCCCCTGGTTCCACCAGGACCAGGCCCGGGCCTGCAGGAGGGAGCCCCGCAGCAGGGGGGCCTCGAAGAACCAGGGCAGCTCGCCCTCCAGGATCTTGAGGTGTGCCAGCGCCTCGTCCAGGCGCCCCTCGTAGAAGGCCCGGAGGGCCTCGAGGTAGGCGGGGGAGGCCACGTCCGCGCCCTGGGCCTGGCGGAGGTAGCCCAGGGCCGGGGCCCGCAGCTGGGCCTCGATGCGCCGCAGCCGGGCCTCCCGCTGGTCCCGCGCCGGAATGCGCTCCGCCTCCAGCAGCTGCTCCTGATACTGGCGGCCCAGCACCAGGGCCAGGGCGAAGGCCACCCGGGGCTCGCGGTAGCCCGCGTCCCAGGCCATCTGCAGGTGCTCCCGGGCCTCCTCGGCATCATCCAGGGTCCAGTAGCCCCGGCCCAGGGCGTAGTGGCCGGGCCCGTTGGCGAGAGCGCCCGCCGCGCGCATGTCCGCCTGCAGCAGGTCCATGTGGGTCCGCACCGCCTGCAGGTCCGGGCGGATGTCATGCAGGGGCGCCAGGGCCGAGTAGCGGGCCAGGGACTCGATGCGGCCCATGGCCTCCGTGAACTGCTGGGCCAGACGCTCGCGGCGGCTGGCGTCCCGGCGGGTCTTGAGGGTGGTGCCCAGGGCGCCCAGCACCAGGAGGAGGGCCAAGGCGGCCACGGAGGCAAGCGCACGATGGCGGCGCAGCTTCCGCTGCAGGCGGTAGAGCAGGCCCGTGGGCCGGGCCTGCACGGGCTCCCCCGCCAGGAAGCGGTCCAGGTCCTCGGCGAAGGCCCGGGCCGAGTCGTAGCGCCGGGAGCGCTCCTTCTCCAGGCACTTGAGGGTGATGGCCTCCAGGTCCTTGGGGATGCCTGGGCCGTGGCGGCGCATGGGCTGAACCTCGTGGGAGCTGATGGCGCTCAGGATCTCCAGGGCGTTGCTGCCCGGGACGGGCGCCTGACCGGTGACCACCTGGTAGAGGGTGGCGCCCAGGCTGTAGACGTCCGTGCGCCGGTCCAGCTGATGGAGCTCGCCCCGGGCCTGCTCCGGCGACATGAAGGCCGGGGTGCCCAGCACCGAGCCCGTTTCCGTGACGTCCTGGTTCCACTCCCTGGCCAGGCCGAAGTCCATGACGAAGGTCCGCAGGGCGCCGTCCTCGGCCTGCTCCACCATGATGTTGGCGGGCTTCAGATCCCGGTGGATGATCCCCACCTTGTGGGCCTCCTGCACGCCCAGGGCCGCGTCCCGCAGCACGATGACCTTCTGCTCCAGGCTCAGCGCCGGAGCCGCCTGCTCCAGAGAACTGCCGGCGATGTGCTGCATGGTGATGAAGACCCGGCCCTCCACCTCGCCGACTTCGAAGACCTTGCAGACATGCGGATGGCTCACCCGGGCCTGGGCCCGGGCTTCCACCAGGAAGCGCTGGAGGTGCCGCTCGTCTTCCAGGCGGACGAACTTGATGGCGACCTCGCGGCCCAGGCGGCGGTCCCGGGCCAGGAAGACCATCCCCATGCCGCCCTGGCCCAGGAAGCCCAGGAACTCATAGCGGTCCCAGTCCTTCACGGGGAAGTCCGGCGCAGCGCGGCGGCTGGCCCCCCCGGTCCCGAAGGCCGAGGCGTCCCCGGCCAGGGTGTCGGCCTGGGACTCGAGGGGCTTCAGCGGTGCATTCGGCATGGCTCCAGCGCGGCCTCATCGGGTATGATCGGGCGCGCTTCGAGGCGTCCGATCAGGGGTCAAGCATTGTTACGTAAAATGATATACATTGACTTAAATTAACCATCTTCGTGCTCGTGCCAAGAAGATTTATGAAAGCCCTATGAAGACCCTGGTGTTGCATATTCCCGGCCGCCTGCCCCTGCCCCTGGAGGGCGATGACCGGGTCTGGACCCTGGGCCGCTCCTCCCAGAACGACATCGCCATTCCCGATGCCAGCCTCAGCCGCCACCACGCCCGCATCAGACTGAAGGACGGCGTTCCCTCCATCGAGGACCTGGGCTCCCTCAACGGCACCACCCTCAACGGCGAGCGCATCGCGGTGCCCCATCTCCTGCGCGAAGGCGACCAGCTCCAGCTGGGCCAGGTGCCCCTCCGCCTGGGTACGCCCACCCAGGGGCCCCGGGTCCGCATCAGCCCGAACACGGGCGACTCCTCCTCCGCGGGCTCCCTCGTCCTGCCCCTGGAGCGGCTGCGCGCGGCCCCCGACCGGCGCAGCGAAGCCCCGGAAACCCTGCACCTCCGGGCGGTGATCCGCGAGATCCAGGCCCTCTCCCTGGAGCTGCTGGAGGACAGTCCGCCGGAGCAGCTGCTGGCCGACCTGCTGGACCGGCTCTGGACCCTGCTGAAGCCCTGGCGGGCCGCGGTGCTGCTCCAGGACCGGACCGGGCTGCACACGGTGGCCTCTCGCGGACCCGAGATCGATGAGCCCATCCTCCTGGCCCACAGCCTGGTGGACGCGGCCCTGGAGCGCAAGGAGTCCGTGCTCTTCAACGACTTCGGGGAGGACCTGGGGCTGGCCACACCCTCGCTCATGCAGAGCGGTGTGACCTCGGCCATGGTGACGCCCCTGGAGCACCGGGGCGTGGTGAAGGGCCTGCTCTACCTGGATTCCCGCCCGCCCAGGAAACCCTTCGACGAGGAGGACCTGCGCCTGGCCAGCACCTTCGCCCATCTGGCCACGGCCAAGCTGGAGCAGGCCCGCCTGCGCGAGGAGGCCATGGCCCGCAAGAAGGTGGATCAGGAGCTGGACCTAGCCCGCCACATCCAGCAGGGCCTGCTGCCGGGCTTCCCACCGGACATTCCGGGCTTCGAGCTCTACGGCAACAACCTGCCTAGCCGCCAGGTCTCCGGCGATCTCTTCGGCTGGTGGCCCCGGGGTGACGGGAAGTGGCTCTTCTGCCTGGCGGACGTGAGCGGCAAGGGGCTGGGTCCGGGCCTCCTCATGGCCTCGCTCCAGGCCACCCTGGAAGCCTGGACCGAGCGGGACCTCAGCACCTCGGAGCTGGCCTTCCAGCTGTCGAGGAACCTGGCGCGCAACACGGATGGCCGCCGCTTCGTGACAGCCTTCCTGGCCCTCCTGGACCCGGCGACGGGCACGCTGACCTACACCAATGCGGGGCACAACCCGGCGCTCCTCCTGCGCGGGTCCGAGCCGATCCAGGAACTGGAAGCCCAGGGCCTGCCCCTGGCCATGCTGCCCGGCCAGCCCTACGGCGAGGCCACACTGAGTCTGGCGCCCGGCGACCTCCTCCTGGTCTACACCGATGGCATCACCGAGGCCGCGAACGCTGCGGACGAGGAGTTCGGCACCGAGGCTCTCATAGCCCTGGTGGGAGCCCACCGCCACGCGTCCCTGCCAGCCCTGGACGCGGCCCTGCTGGGCGAGCTGGATCGCTTCACCGCGGGTGCCCCCTACCTGGATGACCGGACCCTGCTCATGCTGCGGCGGACCTGAGGCGGTCGCCTCGCCTCAATAAACGAGGCAATCCTCGTCCGGCTTTGGCAGACTGGGGGGGTTGGAGGCCCCATGAGCCGATTTTTCCGTGCCCTGCTGATCCTGGTCCTGGCGGTCTTCGCCTCGGCGGCGGACCTGTCGCTCGGCGGCTGGACCCTGAAGCCGGGTTCTTCGGCCAAGGCTGAGGGCCTGCGCCTGGACGCGGCCGGGGGCGCCGAGGGCACCCTGGCCTCCGCGCCGGTCGCGCTCAAGGTCGGTGAGCTGTATCGGCTGAGCGCCACGGTCCGCACTGAGGGCGTCAAGGTCGATGCCCTGGCGCGCTACCCCACGGCCCTGGGCGCCTGCCTGTCCATGCAGAGCTTCCCCTTCACCAACGCGTCGCAGAGCGCCGCGGGCACCGCCGAGCGCCGCCTCGCGGTGCTGTTCCTGGCCACCAGCCCCACGGACCGCGCGCAGCTGCACCTGGGCCGCAACGGCCAGGCCACGGGCGCGGTCACGTTCAGCGAGGTGAAGCTGGAGAAGGTGGAGGACGTCACCGCCTTCGTGCCCCTGGAGACCGTACGCTGGGCCGGGAAGGGCTTCCGCTACGAGATGGGCGGCTGGACCTTCCTGCACATCGAGGGCGCCCCCTACGCCCGGGGCCGCCAGCATGGCGAGCTCATGGCCGAGGAGATCGTGCGGTTCATTACCAAGCTGGGCCTCCAGAAGGATGCCGCGGACCCCGCCCGGGGCTGGACCGACAAGCGCCACCTGGCGGACGCCCTGTTCC
>CAIRAS010000018.1 GCA_903876615.1 uncultured Holophagaceae bacterium | reverse complement strand
GCTGCCGGTGCTGCTGGCCCTGGCCCTGGGCCTCGCCGCCGCCGGTCCCGAGTGGCGCACCCCCCTGCGGGGCAGCGCCCCCGTGGTGGACTTCGCCGTGGTGCTGGACGGCAGCAGCAGCATGAAGATCCTGGACCGGCCTGACGAGGACCGCTGGCACGCGGCCCGGCGGCTGCTGGCCCAGTTCGTCCTGCGCCGCCCGGATGACCGCTTTGCGCTCATCCTGTTCAGCGCGCACCCGGTCACCCTGAGCCCGCTCACCAATGACCACCTGCGGCTGCTCCGGATGCTGGCCCGCCTCGACCTGGATAGCCGCGATGACGGCACCGCCATCGGCTCGGCGCTGATGACCGCCGTGCGGCGCCTGGAGGACAGTCCCGCCCGCAGCCGCGTGATCCTCCTCATCACCGATGGCGTCCAGAACCGGGGCCGGGTCACGCCCACCGAAGCCGCCGAGGAGGCCCGCCGCAACGGCATCCGCATCCACGCCGTGGCGCTGGGCGCTGGCGGGGAGAGCCTCGTGCCCCTCGAAGGCGGCGGCTTCGCCCGGCTGCATGTGGAAGTGGATCACGCCACGCTGAAAGAGGTCGCCAGCCTCACGGGCGGCGAGGCCTTCAGCGCCGAGGACCCCGGCGGGCTCGCCCGCAGCCTCGCGGCCGTGGATCAGCTCGAGAAGACCCTCCTGCCCGTGGACCCGCCCACGGAAGGCCAGCCCCTGGCCGGCTGGTGCCTCCTGGCCGCGGCCCTCCTGGCCCTGCCCCTGGCCGCGGACCTCGCGTTCAAGCGCGGGCGGCCCCGGCCCGCCTGGGTGGAGGGCGCATGAACCTGCCCTTCTCCCATCCCTGGGTGCTGCTGCCGGCGGCCTTCCTGATCCTGCTCATCCTGGGCCTGGCCCTTCGCGCCCACCTGCGGCCCGGACTGGGCGTGCAGGTGGTGGGCCAGCGACCCCTCTGGCAGGGGTTGGGCCTGGCGCTCCTCGCGGCGGGCCTCGGCCTGGGTCTGGCGGAACCCCGCTGGGGCCTGCCCGAGTTTCCCCGGCTCACGGTATACGTGGTGCTGGATGCCAGCCGCTCCATGGCGGTCACCGACGCGGAGGGTCGCAGCCGCTGGGAGGCCGCGGTGGCGGCCCTGGACCGCCTGTGGTCCCGCCCGGAGCCCGGCCTGCGCTGGAGCCTGGACCTGCTCACCGGGGATGCCATCCCGGTGCTGCCCCCGGGAGAGGACCGCGCCTTGCTGCGGGAGGCCCTGCGGGTCGTGACCCCGGGCGACGTGGGCTCTCCGGGCACCAGCCTGGGCCGGGGCCTGCCCCAGGTGGCGGCCCAGGTGGACCGCGACGCGCCCGCGGTGCTGCTGCTGCTCAGCGATGGCGAAGAGACCTGGGAAGCCCCTGAAGCGGCCCTGCAGCGGGCCATGGAGCCCCTGAAGCAGGCCCGGCTGCCGGTCTGCGTGCTGGCCTTCGGGGATGGACACTCCCACGCCGTGCCGCCCCGGGCTGGGGCCGAGGCCTCGAGCCAGGAACCCGCCGTCAGCATCGCCCACCCGGAGTTCCTGGCCCGCCTTGCCCAGGCCACGGGTGGCCAGGTATTCAAGGACGGGGAGGCCGCCGCCGCGGGCCTCCAGGCCCTGGCCGCCGGTCACGCCCCCCTGCCCGCCCGACGCAGCCTCCAGCCGGCCCATCCCGAGGTCGGGGCCTGGCTGGCCCTGGCGGGAATGGCGCTCTGGCTGGCCTTTGCGGGCAAGCCCATGGCCCGGTGGCGGCCCATCCTTCTCGTGGCTCTGGCCTGCGCGGCGCCGGGCCTGCGGGGCCAGGACCGCGGCCTCCCGGCCTGGACCCCGGCGGGCGTGCGGGCCTGGCTGGCCCAGCGCGCCATCGAGAGCGGAGACCTGCCCGAGGCCCGCCACTGGCGGCCGACGGATGCCCGACCCAGCCACCTCCTGCTGGCGGCGCAGATCGACCTGCGCACCGGTTTCCCCGAGGATGCCCTCAAGACCCTGACCCCCCTGGTGGGCCAAGGCTCCCCCCGGCCACTGCCAGCCTGGCGCGCGCCCGCCCTGCTGCTGGCGGCCCGGGCCCACCGGGAAGCCCAGCGACCCGAGGAGGCCCGACTCCTGCTGGAGCGCCTGCTGCTGGAGCAGCCAGGCCAGCCCGAGGCCATCCACGACCTGCAGACCCTGGTCCAGGACGCCACGCCGCCGCCCCCGCCGAACCCCCGGAAGCCACCCCCGCCGCCGCCCCCGCGCCCCAGCATGGGCGCCCAGCAGGACGAGCTGGAAGGCCTAAAGCAGCGCCTCCCCAAGCCGCCCAAGACTTCGGGCGGCGTGAAGGATCTTTGAGAGAGCCCTCAGCAATCGTTGATCAACAGAGAGAACGGCGGCCCAAGGCCGCCGTTCTCTCTCGGCAAACAGCCGACTACGGCTTCAACCACCCCGCAAACTCGGCGCCGCTGCGGAAGGCGCCCACCTGGCGACGGACTTCCTTGCCCTCGGCATCGAGGATGATCATGGTCGGGTAGGCGTTCAGCCGGAACTTCTCGGCCAGCTTGGTGCCCTCAGCCACGGGCGTGCGGTCCCGCTTCTCCACCAGCGCGGAGTAGGGCACGTACTTGGCCAGGGCCGCCTGGGCCTCGGGCGTGGGAAAGACATTCTTCTGGAGGTGCAGGCAGGGGCCGCACCACTCGGTCCAG
>CAIRAS010000017.1 GCA_903876615.1 uncultured Holophagaceae bacterium | reverse complement strand
CGGATGCGGACGTGGCGCAGCGTGGCGGCCCGGGCCAGCAGCGCCGGGACGTCCTCCTCATCCACCCCGAAGGCCGAGGGGCCGCTGCCGCCGATGATGCGGTTGCCTTCGGCGATGTCGAAGGCCGGGTGCACCCGCAGGTTCACCGCCACCTCGGCCTGGGCCAGGGCGTCGAGGCGGGCCAGGTCTTCCCAGCCCTCGGCCTGGACACGGACCCCCATGGCCAGGGCCTTCTGCAGCTCTGGTCCCCGCTTGCCGGGACCCGCAAAGAACGCCCGGCCCGGTGGCAGCGCCAGGGCTTCCACCTTCTCCAGCTCGCCGATGGAGGCGCAGTCGAAGCTGGCGCCCAGGATCGCGAAGCGGCGCAGCAGGGCGGGATGCGAGTTCGCCTTCACCGCGAAGGCCAGCCGCACCCGGGCCGGCAGCACCGCGCGCAGCGCCAGGAACTGCCCCGCCGCCACCCGCCCCGAATAGGCGAAGCAGGGCGTGCCGTGGGCCTCCGCCAGGGCCTGGCACTGGGCGTCGTCAAACGCAAACAAAGCAATCATAGAAAAACCTTTAACCGCAGATGGCGCAGATGACGCAGAAAAGAATAGCCAGAGGGTTGGAGGGCTCCCTTGATGCCCATCCCTACCAACCGCGTGAGCGCCTGGGGATCGGCTTCATTCATCTGCGCCATCTGCGACATCTGCGGTTCCCCTTTTTTCAGCTACGCCAGTAAGGTGCCAGCCGCTTCACGCCTTCGCGCAGCTGCTCGGGGGTGGCGGCGAAGCTGAGGCGGACGTGGCCGCGGCCAGTTTCGCCAAAGGCGAGGCCCGGGATGAGCACCACCTTGGCCTCATCCCGCAGCTTGAGGGCGAAGGCCAGGGGGTTCGCATGGGCCGACTCTGGCAGGGGCATGAAGTGGTAGAAGGTGCCGTCCGGCGGCGTCACCGTCTGGCCCAGGTGCTCGCGCAGGGCCTCAGCCAGGGCCTCCCACCGCCCGCGGATGGCGTCACGGGCCTCGGCGAGGATCGCCTCCGAGTGCTCGAGGAGGGCCAGGGCCGCCCACTGGGCGGGCGTGGCCGTGCCGGTCACCGCGTAGCCGTGGACCACCCGGGCCGGGGTCAGCCAGGCGGGATCGCCGATGGCCCAGCCCACCCGCAGGCCGGGGGCGCCCCACCCCTTGCTGACCGAGCTCACCACCACCCCACGGTCTGTCACATCCCGCAGTCCGGGGGGGCGCACACCGAAGTGCAGGTCCCGGTAGACCTCGTCGGAGATCAGCAGCAGGCCCCGAGCCACGCAGGCCTCGGCCACCCGGCGCAGCGCTTCCAGATCCCCGCCGCCGCCGGTGGGATTGGAAGGCAGGTTGAGGATCACGGCCGAGGCGTCCGGCGTGGCCGCCAGCACCTGCAGCAGCGCGTCGGCATCCAGGCGGAAGCGGTCCGGCGACAGGGCGTAGGGCACGGGCACCGCACCCGCCATGTGGGCCAGGGCCGGGTAGGCCACGAAGCCCGGATCCGGCACCAGCACCTTGGTGCCGGGCTCCACCCAGGCCTGAAAGAGGGCGAAGAGCGCCCCCTGGGAACCCGTGGTGATCAGCACCTCGTCCACGGTGGCGCCATGGAAGGCCGCCACCGCCTTGCGGAGATCCGTCAGGCCCGCGTGGGGCACATAGCCGCAGGGGCCGGGGGCCCGGAGCAGGGCCAGGCGCGCGGGCTCCGGCAGGTCCCAGGTGGGCTCACCAAGACCCAGAGGAATGGCCCCGGGCGGCGTGCCGTCCGTGATCGCCCGGATGGGGGATGGCTTCAACAGGGAGAGACGGGAGGCTGTTTTCATGTGTGGTTCCTGGGTCCCGCTACCGCAGGGCCTGCTCGAGGGCGGTGGCGGCGTCGGTCTTGTCGTCGCGGTACTTCACGATGCAGGGGGCCGCCAGCTGAAGGCCCTGGCTCCGGGCGTAGTCGCCAGAGGCGGGCCGGGACCCCGGCACCACCACGGCGCCCTCGGGCACCTCGCGGCGCAGCTCCCGGCCATGCACCAGGTCGTAGATCACGCTGCTGCCGGTGATGACCACCCCGGAGGCCAGCACCGCGCGCTTGCGCACCACGATGCCTTCAAAGAGGCCCACGAGCCCGCCCACGAAAGCATCGTCCTCCACCACCACGGGCCGGGCGCCCGCTGGCTCCAGCACGCCGCCGATCTGGGCCGCGGCCGAGAGATGCACCCGCTTGCCGATCTGGGCGCAGCTGCCCACCAGCGCGTGGCTGTCCACCATGGTCCCCTCGTCCACAAAGGCGCCTACGTTCACATAGGCCGGTGGCATGAGCACCACGCTGCGGGCAATGTGGGCGCCCCGCCGCACCGCGCTGCCGCCGGGCACCAGACGCACCGCGTCCTCCAGGCCGAAGTGGCGGGGCGGGTAGGCGGTCTTGTCGAACATCGGGAAGCCAGGGCCGGCCATCTCCACCAGGCTGGTGCGCCGGAAGCCAAAGAGGATGGCCTGCTTCACCCAGGTGTTGGTCTCCCAGGTGCCGTCCTCGAGCCGCTCAGCGGCCCGGATGATGCCCGTTTCCAGGGCCACCAGCAGCACCTGGTGCATGGCCGGCGTCTCGGGGTCCGCCAGCACCTCGTCAGCGGGCCGGGAGAAGAAGGTGCGAATGGTGTTGATGTCGAGGACCATCAGGAGACTCCAGGCAGGGCACCGGTGGCCAGGGCCAGGGCCTCGGCCAAGCGGACACGGGTGGCGGCGGAGGCCGGCGTGAGGGGCAGGCGCAGGCCGTCCCCCCCGAAGCCGAGCTGAGCGAGCAGGGCTTTCACCGGGCTGGGGTTGCTCTCCAGGAAGAGCGCGTCGATGAGGGGCAGCAGCCGAAGGTGCAGGCGGAGGGCTTCGGCCCGGTCACCCCGAAGCGCAGCGGCGACCATGGCCGCGGTCTCCCGCGGCAACACATTGCCGAGCACCGAGATCAAGCCCGAGGCGCCAGCCGCGATGGATGGCACCGCCAGGATGTCATCGCCGGCCAGCAGGGTCTTGCCGGCGGGTAGGGTGCGGGCGATCTCCGCCACCTGGGCAAGGCTGCCGCTGCACTCCTTCACAGCCACCACCTGGGGGTTCTCCCAGAGGCGGGCGAGGACTGCGGGGGTGATGTTCTGGCCCGTGCGGCCCGGCACGTTGTAGGCGATGAGGGGCAGGCCCGGCGCGGCGGCGGCGATGGCGGCGAAGTGGGCCACCAGGCCGTCGGCGCTGGGCTTGTTGTAGTAGGGCGTCACCACCAGGGCTCCGGCGGCGCCGAGCTCCTGGGCGCGGCGGGTCATGGCCACCGCCCGGTGGGTGGCATTGGAGCCGGTGCCCACCACGACGGGGCGGCCGCCGCACCCCTCCAGTGTGGCCAAGATGATCGCGTCCCGCTCGGTCTCGACCAGGGTCGGGGCTTCGCCGGTAGTACCGAGGGGTACCAGGGTGTCCACGCCGCCCGCAACCACGTGGCGCACCAGACGGCGGAAGGCGGGGAAGTCCACCTCGCCCGCAGGGGTGAAAGGCGTGGCCAGCGCGACGGCCAGGCCTGAGACGTTCAAGGTCATGGCTTGCCTCCAAAGGTGAAGAGTGGATCCAGCAGGTCAGCGGCCAGGTCGTCCATGCCGAAGACGCCCTTGCGGCCATGGAGCCAGCGCGCCGCCACCAGGGCCCCCTGGGCGAAGGGAGCCCGGGAGCGGGCGGTGTGGGTCAGCTCCAGCACCTCGGACGGGGAGTCGAGCCCCACGGTGTGGGTGCCAAACTCGACACCCGCCCGCACCACGCCGATGTTCAGCTGGTGCAGGGCCGGGGTGCCCAGGGTCCACTCAGTCTTGCGGGGACAGCCCGCCAGCACGGCGGCCGCCAGGGTCTTGGCGGTGCCCGAGGGCGCGTCGGCCTTCAGCCGGTGGTGGTGCTCCAGCAGGTAGGGGTCCCGGGCCGGGTCCAGGGCCGCGTAGCGCCCCATGACCGTGGCCAGCCGGGCCATGAGGGCAACCGTGAGCGAGAAGTTGGAGGCGGCCAGCACGCCGATGCGGCCCGCCACTCGCTGCTCCAGATCTGGCAGGGACCAGCCCGTGGCGCCAATCACCAGGTCCGTGCCGGTCTCCAGGGCCCAGGCCAGGTGGGCCTCCACGGCCTCCGCCACACTGGCGTCGATGGCCACATCCGCGGGACCCGAGGGGGCCTCCCCCATATCCACGGTCCAGGCCAGGGGCGCCGTCGCCTCGGCCGCGATGGCCGAACCCAGCCGCCCGCGCCCAAAGAGACCGATGCGCAGGGCGCTCAAGAGGCGCTCCCGACCAGCACCCGGTGCAGGCGCCGCAGGGCCTCGGAGGTGCTCTCCTGCTTGACCACCAGGCTCAGATTGATCTCGTTGGCACCCATGCTGATCATCTCGACGTTGATGTCGCCCAGGGAGCTGAGCAGCTGCGCCCCGACGCCCGGCGTGGACTTCAGGCGCTCGCCCACAGCGGCGATGATGGCCCGCCCCTCGTGGACCTCGACCTTGGCGAAGACGGCCAGGTCCTGGAGCAGGGCCTTCAGGGGGACGTCGGCTTCCACCGTGAGCGAGACGCTCACCTCGGCGGTGGCCACCAGATCGACGCTCACCTCGCGGCGACCGAACACCTCGAAGAGGCGAGCCAGGAAGCCGCTCTGGGCCAGCATCCGGGAGCTGCTCACGGTGAGCACCGTGACTGGCCCCCGGCTGGCCAGGGCGGTGATGGGTCGCCCCGTCTGCACCTCGGCGGAGATGGTGGTGAAGCGGCCCTGGGGCTTCTGCGTATGGCGGACCGTGACGGGAATCCCGGCCTCCACCGCGGGCTGGATGGTGGCGGGATGGAGTACCTTCGCGCCGAAGGCGGCGAGCTCCGCGGCCTCCGCAAAACTGAGGTCGGAGATGGGCAGGGCCTCGGGCACGATGCGGGGGTCGCAGGTGAGCACGCCTTCCACGTCCGTCCAGATCTGCACTTCCTCGGCGCGCAGAGCCGCACCGAAGAGGGCTGCAGAGTAGTCGCTGCCACCCCGGCCCAGGGTGGTGGTGAGGCCGTCCTCCGTGGCGCCGATGTAGCCCTGGGTCACCACGACCCGGCCGGGGCCGAGGTGGGGGGCCAGGTGCTTGCCAGCCAGGTCGTGGACCGCTTCCACTTGGGGCGCGGCTTCGCCGAACACCGCGTCCGTCTGCATGACGGTCCGGGCATCCACCCAGGCGCCTTCCACGTAGGCGGAAAAGAGCCGGGTGGAGAGCCGCTCGCCCAGGGAGGCGACGGCGTCCATGCTCCGGGGACTCAGCTCCCGCAGCATGGCCACACCGCGCAGCAGCAGCTCCAGCTCGCCGAACAGGTCGGTCAGGGCCGCGTCCAGGGCCTCGGGCACGCCGTCCGCGAAGAGGTCCTCCGCGGCCTTGCGGTGGGCGGCCAGGAGCTTCCGCTGGCCGTCCATGGCCGCGGTCAGGTCCCCCCGCTCCGCGGCTTTCGCGGCATCAAAGAGACCATTCGTGGTCTTGCCCATGGCCGACAGCACCACCAGCGGGGAGCGCGGCCGGGCCGCGTCCACGAGGCTAGCTACCTGCCGCATGCAGGCTGCGTCTGCGACACTGCTGCCACCGAACTTGAGGACGATCATCGGAGGTATCCCTTCGCGTGGGCCAGCTCGGCGTTCAGGATGCTGCCGCCGGCGGCGCCGCGCTCGGTGTTGTGGCCGAGCAGGGCGAACTTCACGCCCAGGATCGGACAGGTCCGGAGGCGGCCGACGTGGACGCTCATGCCTTCGTCGCGGTCCACGTCCCGGCGCACCTGGGGACGGTCGTCCAGGGTGTGGACATGGATGGGCGTCGCGGGCGCCGAGAAGAGACCCAGCTGCTGGGGCTCGGGCTTCCAGGCCAGCCAGGCCTCGCGCACGGCTTCCAGGGAGGGGTTGCCCTTGAGTCGCACGCTGACAGCCTCGGTGTGGCCCTCAATGACGGGCACGCGGTGGCACAGGGCACTCACCAGCATGGGGGCCATCACCACGACTTTGCCGTTGAAGTGGCCCAGCATCTTGGGGGTCTCTTCCTCCACCTTCGGTTCCTCGTTGCGGATGAAGGGGATGACGTTGCCCAGGATGTCCAGGCTCGGCACGCCAGGATAGCCCGCGCCGCTGATGGCCTGCATGGAGGTCATCATCACGGCCTCGATGCCGAAGGCTTCGTGCAGGGGCGCCAGGGCCATGACCAGCACGGTGGCCGTGCAGTTGGCGTTGGTGACAATGCCGCCGGTCCAGCCGTGGTGGTGGCGCTGGATGTCCAGCAGGCCCAGGTGGCTGGGATTCACCTCTGGCACCAGGAGGGGCACCTCCGGGGACATGCGGAAGGCCCCGGCGTTCGAGAACACCATGGAGCCCGCCTTGGCGAACTGGGGCTCGAGCTCCGAGGCCGGGCCGGTGTCGAGGGCGCTGAAGACCACGGGCGACAGGGCGAACTCCGGCGTGCCGTCGGCCATGATCTGGTCGCCCAGGCCGCCGTAGGGCTCGCCATCCAGCCGCCAGGCGCAGGCGTCGCGGTAGCGCTTGCCCGCGCTGCGCTCGCTGGCCGCGAGGTGTTCCACCCGGAAGAGGGGATGGTTGGCCAGGCGACGCACGAAGCGCTGGCCGACGACGCCGGTAGCGCCGAGGACGGTGACGGGGATTTTCGCGGTCATGGTTCAGTCTCCTAGAAAGTGCAGCGCCAGTCGGCGGTTGAGTTCGACCCCGGCCTCAAGCTCGGCCAGGGGGAGGTGCTCGTCGAGGGTGTGCGCGACGGTGATGCTGCCGGGCCCCGCCAGTACCACAGTACGGTCGGGCACCAGCACTCGCAGCGCCGGGGCATCCGAGCCGAAGGGCATGGCCGCGTGCTCGAAGGCGGGCAGGACAGGATAGAGGTCCGGCGGCTCGTCCATCCGGAGGTCCACGGTGCCATTGGGGGGCGCCAGGCGGCGGACGTCGTCCAGGAAGGCGCTGCCGGGCACCAGCCGGGCCATGAGGTGCGCCTCGGCCGAGGCCGGCACCGAGTTGAGGGCTTCGCCAGCCCGCAGGAGGCCCAGGTTCCAGACTTCGGGCCCCAGCTGGGGATCCACGGCCCGGGGCTGCTCACGCAGGCGCTGGAGCCAGTCCAGCAGGGGCCAGGTGGCATTCTCGCCCAGCTGGGGGCTGCCGCTGTGGGCGGCCCGGCCGCTGCAGTGCAGGCAGAGGTGCATGGCGCCGCGCTGGCCGGTGGCGAGCTTCAGCTCCGTCGGCTCGCCATTGATCAGCGCCTTCAGATCCTGGAGGCGGTCCGCCAGACCCAGGGCCGCGGCGGCGCCGGTGCTGTCCGTCTCCTCGCTCACCACGCCCAGCCAGGCGAAGCCCTCGCGACCTTCCGCCAGCAGGGTCTTCACCGCGCCCAGCTGGGCCATGATCTGGCCTTTGGCGTCGCAGGCGCCGCGGCCCCAGATCGCCCCGTCCTGGAGGTGGGGCGGCAGGTAGGGGGGCACCGTGTCCAGGTGGGTGGAGAACAGCACCCGGGGCCGACCCCACAGGGCCAGCAGGTTCGTGCGCCCGGGGGCCACAGGCTGCTCCACGATGGTGGCGCCCAGCTCCTGGAGCAGCGCCCGGAGTCCAGGCAGGCCCGCATCCTCCCGGCCCGAGGTGGTCTCGGCCGAGCAGAGCTCCACCAGCCGAGTGCTCAGCCAGGTTCGGGGGTCTGCGGGGGGGGCGCTCATAGCTACCTCGGCGTGCCGACGGTGCCTTCAGGAACGCAGTGGGAGGATTCCCGCCGCCGCGCCTCAGGCCCTCCGCGCCGGGTGACCAGCACGACAGCCGCCGGGCTTTCGCCTCAACGTCCAGGGGGCGCGTCGAT
>CAIRAS010000016.1 GCA_903876615.1 uncultured Holophagaceae bacterium | reverse complement strand
ATGGGCATGGTCAAGGATGGTCGCGTCACCTTCTCCAGTGAAGCAGATAAGGCCCGCTTGGCAAAGGCCGTCGGCGGCAAGAGAGCCAAGTAAACCAACAGGGACGAGGGGGCACGCCCCCTCGCAAATGCCATGGAATTTTCCGTAGTCGCCCAGATCGTCGTCAGCGGCGCCCTGATGGGTTTGGTCTACGCCCTCATCGCTTACGGCTTCCAGCTCACCTTCGCCACCAGCAAGACCATCAATTTCGGCCAGGGCGAACTGGTGATGCTCTCCGCCCTGTTCAGCTTGACCCTGACCAACCTGGGCCTGCCCTACTGGTTGATGGTGCCCGGCGGCCTGGCCTTCGGCGCCCTGCTCGGGCTGTGCGTGGAGCGCGCCGGCGTGCGCCTGGCCCTGGAGCAGAAAAGCGAAGGCTGGATACTGCTGACCATCATCATCGGCCTGCTCAGTTATTCCTCCGCCGAGAATATCTGGGGTCGCGACGACCATCCCTTCCCCACCCCCATCTCTGCTGACCCCATCCACTTTCTCGGCGTCGATGTGACACCCCTGGAGATCTCGGTCGCCGTCGGCGTCTTCGGCATCATGGGGTTGATCGAACTGTTCAAGCGGCGCACCCTGCTCGGCAAGGCCTTCGAGGCGGTCGCCGCCGATCGTGACGCCGCCGAGTTGATGGGCATCTCCGCCACCCGCACCGTCATGTTGTCCTACGGCCTATCCGGCGCGGTGGCCGCCCTGGCCGGCATCCTCGTGGCGCCGATCACCACCGTCGGCCCGACCATGGCCGCAGCCTTGATCCTCAAGGCCTTCTCGGTAGCCGTGGTGGCCGGCCTCGAATCCGGCTTCGGCGTGGTGCTGGTGGGCCTGTTTCTCGGCGCCCTGGAAAACCTCGCCAGCCTCTATCTGGGCAGCGGCTGGCGCGAAGCGCCGGGCCTGGTGCTGCTGATCCTGGCCCTGGCCCTGCGGCCCAACGGCATTTTCGGCATGGCCAGCATTCGCTAGGTATGAGCCCATGTTGAAACGCTTCCTCCTGATTCGCGGCAGTGAGTTGGCAGCCCTGCTGCTGCTGGCCGCGGTGCCGCTGTTGGTGACCAATCCCTTCGCCCTCGGCCTGCTCACCCTGCTGGCCATCTACGGCATTCTCTTGATCGGGCTGGACGTCACCGTCGGCTACCTGGGGCAGGTCAATCTGGGCCAGGCCGCCTTTCTCGGCATCGGCGCCTACACCGCTGGCCTGCTGGTGATGAGCTTGGGCTTCGGCCTGCTGCCAGCGCTGGCCGCCGCCTTCCTGCTGTGCCTGCTACTGGGTGCCCTGCTCGCCCTGCCGGCTCTGCGCCTGGAAGGCCCGCAGTTCGCCCTGGCCACCCTGAGCTTCCTGGCGTTGACCACCACCGTGCTCAACGAGTGGGAAGGCCTGACCCACGGCGCCGAGGGACTGTCGTTGAATCGTCCGCCCCTGTTCGGCATAGCGCTCGCGGCTCCCGGCTTCTACTGGCTCTGCTTAGGCTTCCTGGCGCTGGTCTGGATGGGCATGCGGAATCTGCTCTCCTCGCAGTGGGGCCGCGCCTTCGAGGCCCTGCGCGACAGCCCCATCGCCACAGACGCCATGGGCGTAGGCACCTATCGGCACAAGGTGGCGGCCTTCGCACTGGGGTCAAGCT
>CAIRAS010000015.1 GCA_903876615.1 uncultured Holophagaceae bacterium | reverse complement strand
GGCATGGGGTGGATCGAGGGCAATCCCGTCATGGTCATCGGCCAGCAGAAGGGCCGCGACACCAAGATGAAGATCCTCCGGAACTTCGGCATGCCCAAGCCCGAGGGCTACCGGAAGGCCCTGCGCCTGATGAAGCTGGCCGAGAAGTTTCAGCGGCCCATCCTGTGCCTCATCGACACCCCCGGCGCCTACCCCGGCGTGGATGCGGAGGAGCGCGGCCAGGCCGAGGCCATCGCCCGGAACCTGCTGGAGATGGCCAAGCTCCAGGTGCCCGTGGTGGCGGTGGTGCTGGGCGAAGGCGGCAGCGGTGGGGCCCTGGCCCTGGGCGTGGCCGACCGCGTGCTCATGATGGAGAATGCCATCTACTCCGTGATCTCGCCCGAGGGCTGTGCCTCCATCCTCTGGAAGGACGCCACCCAGGCGCCCAAGGCCGCGGCGGCGCTGAAGCTGACGGCCCCGCACCTGCTGGAGCTGGGCATCATCGATGCCATCATCAAGGAGCCCCTCGGCGGGGCCCACTCGGACTACGACGCCGCGGCGAGCGCCCTGAAGGAGGCCGTCATCGAAGCCTTCTCCGAGCTGTCCGAGCTGACGGCGGAGCAGCTGGTGGAGGAGCGCTACCAGAAGTTCGCCCGCATGGGCAGCGTGGGCTGAGATGGGCGCGAAGCTCTGGCGCCTCCGCCGGGAGCTTCCGGCGGGACTGGCGCCCTGGCAAACCCTGGGCGAGGCCTGCGGCCTGGATCCCCGGCTGGCGCGGCTGGCCTGGCTGCGCGGCGTCGATCGGCCCGAGACTCTGGCCTGGCGGCTGGATCCGGCCTGGAGCCGCAGCACCGATCCCCACCTGCTGCCGGGCGTGGACGCGGCCGTGGCGCGCATCCGCCAGGCCATCGCGGCCCGCGAGCGCATCGTGGTCTACGGGGACTACGACGTGGATGGCGTCACCGCCACGGCCCTGCTGGTGCGCACCCTGGAGAAGCTGGGGGCGGAGGCCTCGTTCTTCATCCCCAACCGCTTCTCGGACGGCTACGGCCTGCACCTGGACTGCATCCAGGAGCTGAAGGCCAGCCGCGACCCCGGCCTGCTCATCTCCGTGGACTGCGGCGTGCGCAGCGTGGAGGAAGTCCGGGCCAGCGCGGAACTCGGCCTGGAGTGGGTGATCACGGACCACCACGCCCTGGGCGCGGAGCTGCCCCCGGCCTGTGCCGTGGTGCATCCGCATCTGGACGGCTACGCGAACCCCCACCTCGCGGGGGTGGGCGTGGCCTTCAAGCTGGCCCAGGCCCTGCTCGGGGCGGTGCCCCAGCCGGACGTCGCCGACGCGGCCTTCCTGGACGGCCTGCTCAAGCTGGTGGCCATCGGCACGGTGTCCGACATGATGCCGCTGGTGGACGAGAACGCCCTGCTGGTGCGCCGGGGCCTGGAGGCCCTGGCCCAGCGGAACGGGCCGGGCCTTGCGGCGCTGCTGCGGGCCGCGAAGAAGGAGGGCGCCCTCGGCGCCCAGGACATCGCCTTTGGCGTGGGGCCGCGGCTCAACGCCGTGGGCCGCATGGGCGGCGCCGAGGATGCGGTGCGCCTGCTGCTGACACGGGATGCCAAGGAAGCCGAGACCCTGATGGTGCGGGTGGAGGCCCTGAACGCCGAGCGTCGCGCCACCCAGCAGGCCCTGACCCGCCAGCTGCCGCCCCCGGGCGACGAGGCCTTCGACCTGGTGCTGGAGCCCACGGCCCACAAGGGGGTCATCGGCATCGTGGCGGGCCAGCGCATGCGCGCCAGCGGCCGGCCCGCCGGGGTCTGCACCGTGGTGGACGGCGTGGCCCACTGCAGCCTCCGGGCCCCGGAAGGCTATGACCTGGGCGCGCTGCTGGCCCTGGCCCAGCCCTTCACCCTGGGCGGCGGCGGCCACAAGGTGGCGGCGGGCCTGAGCTTCGAGGCCAACCGGTTTCCCTTTGTGCGCTCGGCCCTCCAGCGCGGCGCCGCCGACCAGGCCCTGGGCCGGGAGCTGCCGCCCCTGCTGCTGGACGGGGATCCCTCGGAGCTGGCGGCGGACGGCTCCCTGGCGCGGCTGGAGCCCTTCGGCCAGGGCTTCGCGCCGGTGCTGGCGCGGCTGGAGGGCGTCGTCGAGAAGTCGGTGGTGTTCAGCGCGGACCACTGGCGGCTGGGCTTGTCCGGCGTGAAGGGCTCCGTCACCTGGTTCGCGGGCGAAGGCCGCCCGGAGCAGCCCCGTCCCGGGGACCGCCTCTGTCTGGCCGCCACGCCCCAGGACAGTGACCGCTGGGGCCGCTCCTGGCTGGTGGACACGCCCCTGGCGGAGGCGGCGCCGTGAGCCTCTACAGCCTGCTCCAGGCGGTCCCGCCCGCGCGGCATCCCCTGTGGCGGGGGCTGGGCTGGGCCCTGGTCGCGGGCACCCTGGCCTTGACCGCCCGGTTCCTGGTGCAGGGCGTGGACGGCATGCCGGGGCGCACCAGCGGCGGCGACCCTCTCTTCGGCGAGGGCACCCTCGGCAGCATCGGGACCCTCACGGAGCAGCTCGGGCCGAACCGCATGGTGCTCGCCTACAAGACCATCACAGGCACGGAGGATGACCTGCGCCTGGATCAGGTGCGAGGCAGCCTCGACGAGCCCGCGGGCCGCTGGCGCCTGCTCTCGCCCAAGGCCCGGCGCCAGGCGGGCGTCTGGACGCTGCAGGCCCCCATGGAGCTGGGTGTGGCCCAGCCCGGGACCACCACGCCCCTCGGCAAGGGCCGCATCGAAGGTGAGGGCCCGGCGCT
>CAIRAS010000014.1 GCA_903876615.1 uncultured Holophagaceae bacterium | reverse complement strand
TGAACAGGTCCTGCTCGAACTTCGGCAGCTGGCCCGTGCCGTACATGCTCTCGGGATTCACCAGGTAGGGCGGGATGATCTCGGTGTAGCCCGCACCCGTCTGCCGGTCGAGCATGAAGGTGATGAGGGCGCGCTCCAGCTTGGCACCGAGCCCCTTGAGCACCGCGAAGCGGGCGCCGCTCAGCTTGGCCGCGCGGTCCAGGTCCAGGTTGCCCAGGGCCGTGCCCAGCTCCACGTGGTCCTTGGGTGCGGCAATCTCCGGCAGCTGGCCCCAGCGCTTGATCTCGACGTTGGCGTGCTCGTCCCGGCCCGAAGGCACGCTGGCGTGGGGCGGGTTCGGAATGCCCGCGAGGAACTCCTTGAAGGCGGCCTCGATCTCCCGCTCGGCGGCCTCCAGTGCTTTGAGCTTGTCGCCCACCTCCCGCTGCTGGGCGATGAGGGCCTCCGCGTTCTCCTTGGCCCGCTTGAGCCGGCCCACCTCTTCGCTGACGCGGTTGCGCTCGGCCTTCAGCGCCTCGGCTTCCCGCAGCGCAGCGCGGCGCCGCTGGTCCAGCTCCAGGTAGCGCGCCGTGTCCAGCGTGTAGCCCCGCTCGGCGAGGCGGGCCGCCACGGCGTCGAGGTCGGTGCGGAGGAGGTTGGCATCAAGCATCGTGAGGTCCCGGAAACCTCCATTCTAGCTCAGCGGCCAGGCCCCGTCCGGCATGGGCTCTCCAGCCCAAGCGGTGGCAAAGGCAGTGCGGACTTCCTCGATCCCGCCGCCCGCACCCAGTACCAGACCCAGCTTGGCCAGGGCGGTCCAGCGGGTGTGCAGGCCGCCGGAGATGGCGCCCAGGGCCTCAATCTTGCGGCCCATCTCGTAGGCGGAGAGATCCACCCCACCATGCGGGCACTGGGAGGTCACCACCACGGGGAGCTGGCGCCGGGCACAGTCCTCCACCAGGGTTCTGAGGTCGGGTCGGTCCATGGGCAGGTTGCCCGCGCCGAAGGCCTGGATGAGCACGGCCCTGGCGCCCGCGGGAGCGGGACTCCAGGGCATGCCTGGGTGGGGGGTCAGGGTGTGGATGCCCAGCTCCAGCGCCGCGCCCAGGCCTGCGGGCACCCGGCGCACGAACTGGCCCGCGTCCGGGTGGAGGCGGATCTCGGCGCCGATCTCCGCCAGGGGCGCCAGGTTCGGGCTCTGGAAGGCCTCGAACAGGCTGACGCTCAGCTTGTCCGTGGCCACGCCCCGCAGCCAGTGGGTGCCAAAGCAGATGCCGGTCTCGGGGATCGCCCGGCAGGCCAGATCCACGGCGTTGACCAGGTTGCTGCGGGCGTCGCTGCGCACGAAGGCCAGGGGCCGCTGGCTGCCCGTGAGCACCACGGGCTTGCCCAGGTCGGCCAGTAGGAAGCCCAGCACCGAGGCCGTGAAGGCCATGGTGTCGGTGCCGTGGATGATGACGAAGCCGTCGAAGTCACTGCCGGCGCCGCGCACCCGCCGGGCCAGCTCCAGGATGTCGGCGGGCTCGAGGCAGGCGGAGTCCTGGTTGAAGGGCACCTCCACAGCCAGCTGCGCCAGCTGGCCCAGCTCGGGGACCTGCTCCAGCAGGTGGTCGAGGAAAGGACCCGGCGCGAGCGCCACGGGATCGCCGCTGGGCGCCATGCCGAGGGTGCCGCCAGTGTGGAGGAGGATGATCTTTCGCATAGGGGCTAGTCTAGCGGGTGAGGCCCAGGGCCTGCAGGCTTCCGCCCCTGGCCGCTAGACTGGAAGAGATGCGCCGCATTCCCAGAGCGATTCAGCTGATCGTGGCCCGGTATCTCCGGAGGCTGCTGAGGAACCGTCTGGACGGCCAGCAGCTGCAGTCCGCCATCGAGTCGGCCCTGGCCACCCTGCCCATCCAGGAGAAGCTGCTGGTGCGGGAGGGGGCCCTGCGCTCCGAGTCACTCAACCGCCAGCTGGCCTGGGCCATGGCCTTCGTGGCCGGCGCCGTGAACGCGGGCGGCTTCCTGGCGGTGGGGCACTACACCTCACACATGACGGGAGTGGTCTCGGCCATGGCGGACGAGGCGGCGGAGGGCGACCTGACGACGGTCCTGGCCGCCTTGGCCATGATGCTGAGCTTCTTCGGTGGGGCCTTCGTGTGCACCACGCTCATCAGCTTCGGCCAGCGGCGCCGGATGCGCAGCCGCTACGCCATCACCCTGGTGCTGGAGGCCGGGCTGATGCTGGTATTCGGCTTCATGGGGAACCGCCTCCAGGAAGAGGTCCAGTTCACGCTGCCCATGACCGTCATGCTGCTCTGCTTCATCATGGGCCTGCACAACGCCGTGACCTCCATCATCTCCGGCGCGGCCGTCCGCACCACCCATCTGACGGGCACTGTCACGGACATCGGCATCGAGCTGAGTCGGCTCACCTACGTGAACGTCCACCACCGCCATGGCCGGGAGCGCATCGTCGCCAACCGCCAGAAGCTGACCCTGCTGTTGCTGATCCTCGCTTCCTTCCTGGGTGGCGGGGTGGTGGGGGCCCTAGGGTTCAAGCACATCGGGTTCAAGGTCACCGTGCCCCTGGCCGGTTTCCTCTGCTTCCTGGCGGCCCGCCCCCTGCTCCTGGAGCTCCGGCTCCTGCTGCACCGCCTGAAGCGGCAGTGGAGCCCGGAGGACCGTGGCCCCGAAGGGCCCTGAGCCTTAGCCCAGCTCCAGCTCGATCATCCGGCCGACACCATCGACCCGGCGGGTGCGGGCGGCGCCCTTGCCGCCAATCAGCAGCTTGCACTCCGGGGGCAGGCGGTCCTTGAGCTCCACAAGCATCCGCCGCACCGGCTCGCCCGTGAACTGGACCGAGAGGCTCACGGCCACCCGGTCCACCTTCAGGATCTTGGCGGCCTGGGCGATGCTGTTGAGTGGCAGGTCCACGCCCAGCAGCTCGGTGCGGGCACCATAGGCCGCGTAGGCCAGGGCTGCTATGAGGAGACCGAGCCGGTGGCGCTCCCCGGGCAGGGTGCAGAGGAGCACCTTGCCCCGACCGGGCAGGATATGGAACTCCTGGCGCAGCTTGCGCAGGAAGTCCTCCAGCACCTCCGAGAGCAGGTGCTCGTGGTGGGCGCCGATGGTGTTGTCGGCCCAAGCGATGCCCACCCGGTCGAGGAGCGGCGACACCACCTGCACCAGAAACAGCCGCCAGCCCAGCTGACCCAGATACTTGTGCAGGAGGGCCTGTATCTGGTCGGTGTCCATGACCAGCACGGCCTCGAAGAGCTCCTCCACCCGCTGGTTGCCATCGGGGAGGATCATCTGCTTGAGCGAGGCTTCGTCAGCGCGCACCACCAGGGCGGGCCGGTGCCCCTGGGCCACGGCCTCGGCCATGAGCTTCAGGAGGCGGAGGTCATCGAGGTGGTAGCGCCGGTGGCCGGAAGGCAGCCGCACGGGGGCGGGGAAGCCGTAGCGGCGCTCCCACACCCGGACGACATCTGCCGTCAGACCTGTTTCGGCGCGCACATCGCCGATGCTCAAGAGCTTGGATTCATCTCTAGCCATGCATTACCGCCTCACCTAAGGCAAATAATGTAGGACGCAGATGAAAAGCACGCTTGAGTTATAATCTAGACTTTGCGGCTTTTTTAAAGGACTACGACCGCTTTTACCTCGTCAAATCCCTGGTCACTGGTGCAGCTGACCACCACCGCGCACTGACCGGGCTGGCTGGGGGGGATCTGCACGTCCCCCACAAAGCGACCGCTGGGATTCGTCCGTCCGGCCAGCAACCCTGTGGCCTTCTTGAGGCTGGACACCAGCTTCACGGCCACCTCGGCCCCCGCCACGGGAGCCTGGCTCTGGCAGAGCCGTGCCTGGACCTGCACCCGGAAGGGGGCGCCGAAGGTCGGCCGCATGGGCTGGTCGAGGACCATCTCCAGGGTGTCCACATCGCCTTCCTGCTGCAGGAATTCAAGGATGGCCTGGTCCAGGGGGCGGTCATTGAAGGCCTGCTGCTCCAGCAGATCGGGGGGAGTCAGGTCGTATTTCCCGTTCTTGATGTCCCGGATGACCGCCCGGTGCTGCTCGTCCATGCGCTCCTGGATGATCGGCTCTGAGATCACCGTCGTCGCCAGCAGGTCCTCGTAGGAGGACCTGTAGTTGTCCAGGATTTCACCGCCCACGTAGATCAGGGTTTCGATCTTGGGATTGGCGAGGCCCTTGTCCTCCGTCTGGACATGGAACACCCGGTTGCCATGGCGAACGTCGGTGTTGTAGCCGGTGATCATGGGCGCAGCCCAGCGGACAGGAACTCAGGAAGGGTCATGCGCCTGACTCTGCAATCTTCCCGCCAGTTCCGGCATGATCTCCCAGGCGAGCTCGCGGAGGACCTCATCCCCCAAGCGGGCCACCACGGCCTTGGCCAGGGCATCCATCAGCGCGGGATCGGCCAGCAGCGCCTGCAGCAGCACCTGGGCCTGCTCGGGGGAGACGCCCGGAACCGGACCAGGGGCGGCAGGGGTCTGCCCCGCTGCGTCAGGCAGGGCGGGCGCGACGGGCACCGGCTCGGGTTCGGGCAGGGCGGGCATCCCAGCGTCGGCCAGGTCGGCCGCCAAGCTGGTGTCGGGGCCCTCAGGCAAGGACCAGTCCGCAGGCAGGCTGTCCAGGACATCCAGGTCCGGGAAGGCGGCGAAGGAATCCTCCAGCACGTCCTGCGCAGGCTCCGGCAACGGGGCCAGCTCGGGGGCAAGGTTCAGCTCGGGCTCGAGCTCCAGCGGCAGCTCGGGCGTGGGCTCCAGTTCGAGCTCAGGCTCAATCTCAGGCTCGGGCTCAGTCTCAATCTCAGGCTCAATCTCAATCTCAGGCTCGGGCTCAATCTCGGGCTCAGCCACCGACCCGGAGAGGAAAACTCCGGTGAGGTCCTGCAGGCTGTCCAGGTCCAGCTCCTCGAGCTCCAGGTGCGCTGCGGGCACGGAGGTGGGATAGGTGGCCACCTCCTCCGGCACCTCGGGCACCGTGACGACCGCGGCTTCTTCGGGCCACAGGTCCTCGGCGGTGAGGATGAGGAGATCCTCCTCCACCGGGAGCTCAACCCGGGCCTCGGGGGCCGCCTCGGGCCGGAGCTCGGGCAGGGCGATCTCGGCCCGGCTGAGGAGGTCCCGGGCGGCCGTGGCGGGCATCGTGCTGAAGGGGGAGGGCGGGGGGATCACCGGGGTGGCCAGCAGGGCCTTCACCCGATCGCCGAGCTCCCGCAGCTCAATGGGCTTCTTGAGAAAGCCCTGGATCGGCGCCTTGGCCAGCTTGGCCGGATCCACCAGATCCAGCACCCCCGCCATCAGGGCGATGGGCATGAGGGCCGTCTCTTCCATGTCCCGCAGGCGCTGGAGCAGGGTCCAGCCATCCATGCCCGGCATGGCCGTGTCCACCAGGGCCACATCGAACCGCTCTCCGCGCCCGAACCGGTCCAGGGCCTCCGCCGCCGAATCCACACACACCAGCTCTATGTCCGTAGGGGCGAGCAGGGACTCCGCGATGCGGTGGATGCTGGGATTGTCGTCCACGAGGAGGAGACGGGACATCGGGTACCTCGGGAAGCCAGGAGGAAGAAAGAGTGGCTGGGCTAAACGCTACCAGAAATGTCTATTCCCTAAGTAATCCTTCAGTGGAGCAGTTTCCGGAGAATCCTCAGCCGTTCCACCTCCACCAGCCGGACCAGCAACACGCGGTCCCCCACCCAGATCCAGGCAACCCCCAGCGGCTCCCGCAGAGCCACCTCCGGACCCTTCGGCAGCCAGCCCTTCACGGAGGCCCGCAAACCATAGGCGGCCCGCCACTCCGGGCGGTAGGACTGGGCCAGGGCCACCCGCTGGCGCTCCGGAGGCAGGGCGCTCTCGTTCCACCGCTGGTCCCAGGCATCGAAGGCGGCGTTCTCCCGCCAGACCCAGGCCGCATCCCAGGCGGGCCAGGGCGCGGCGTCCGCCCCCACCTGCGTCCAGACCACCTGGTCCGGGGGGCTGGTCCTGCGCGTCATCCCCTCCTGCGGCTGGGGCTCGGTCAGCCCCATCCCCTGCGGCGGGTGGGCCGTGAGTGTGCCAACCCCCGCGGCCTGGCGGGTCCAGCGGCCCCCCTCCAGGGACCAGGCAGTCCAGCCCTGCAGGCCGCCATGCCAGAGGCGGTCGCCCCGCGGGAACCAGAGCTGGTCGCCGGGGCGCCAGGGGAGCTCAAGCCGGGCCCCGGGCAGATCCTGGCCATCTTCCGAGAGGGCGGCCTCCTTGGTGGCGAGACCCCGGGGGGCAGTCGGCAGCCCCGGCTCGTTCCAGGCGGCCAGGGTGGCCTCGGCGGGCTCAGCGTCCAGGGGCAGCTGGCTCAGCAGCAGGCGGGAGTCCGCCTTGCCCTCGCCGGGTTCAAAGAAGCCCAGGAGGATCGCCCGGCCGTCCCAGCTGAAGCGGCTCCAGGGGCCGGACTGCGTGGACCAGAGCACCCGGCCCTCCGGCACCTCCAGGAGGCGGGTCTCGAACCGGCCGGGGCCCATCTGCAGCGTCACCAGGAGGCGGCTGCCCTTGCCCGGCGACAGGCGCGCGGAGCAGAGCGGTGCGTCGAAGCGGTAGTGCCGCCACTCCAGCCCCCGCCACAGCACCACCTCGCTGCGGCCCCGGGGACCGTTGAGGGCCAGCCCCTGCTCCCCCAGATAGGGCGAGGCCGGTTCCCAGGGGGTGCCGAAGCCGCCTTCGAAGGGCCAGGCCTCCAGCTGATCCGGGTCCTGCGCCCCCTGGAAGCGCGGCGACCAGCCCTCCTCCATGCGGAACTCAGCCAGCGCCTCGAAACCGCCCAGGTTCATGACCGCCGGCGCCGCCTCGGCCCCCACGCCCCCGGCGCTAACGGGGCGCGGGGCCTGCACCACCGCGAAGAGCAGCAGCATGGCGGCGATGAAAAGGGAGGCGATGATGTAGCGTTGGGGAATCACGGGGCGCCTGGAACGGTTGTTTCCATGATGCCCCATCCCATGCTGGAGGCCGGTTCCCGATGAAGCAGAAATCCGCCCTGGAGACCGAGCTTAAGCTGCGCATCCCGGCCACGGCGCCCCTGGCCTCCCGCCTGCGGGCCCAGGGCTTTCGCGAGGTGCACCCGGCCCAGCCGGAGCAGAGCGTCCTCTGGGACCGCGAGGGCAGCCTGCGCGCCCAGGGCTCGGCCCTGCGCACCCGGCGCTACGCAGGGCGGACCCGCCTGACCTGGAAAGGACCCAAGGTCCCCGATGCCCTGCTGAAGATCCGCCCCGAGCTGGAGACCGGCGTCGAGAGCAGCGAAGCTCTGGAGGCCATCCTCCGCGCCCTGGGCTTCGAGCCCGTGCTGCGCATGGAAAAGGTCCGCGCCGTCTGGGAGGGGGCGGGGCTGGAGGTCTGCCTGGATGAAGCGCCCTTCGGCTGCTTCCTGGAGCTGGAAGGCGAGGCCGACGCCATCCATGCGGCCCTCGCGCTTCTGGACCTCAGCCCAGCGTCCGCCGAGACCCGCAGCTATCCCGAGCTCTACGTCGCCCACGGCCTGGGCGGGGAAGCCCCGTGACCCGCGCCCGGGGCCTCCTGCCGGTCCTGCTGGCGGGCCTGCTCGCCTGCGGCTCCCGCTCGCCCGAGGCGCAGATCCACGCGGCCTTTGAAGCCTGCCGGAGCGCCGTGGAGGCGGGCGACGCCGCCGGGGCGACCGGCCCCCTGGACCCTGCCTTTGTCGGCCCGGAAGGGATGAACAAGGCCGCGGCCCGCCTCTTCCTGCAGGGCACCTTCCGGCAGGAGCGGGTCGGCATCACCGTCCTGCACGACCAACTCCAGGTGCGGGGCAACGAGGCCGGGCAGGAGGTGGTCCTGCTCCTCACCTCCCGCGGGGGTGGGCTGCTGCCCCAGGAGGCCTCGCGCCAGGGCTTCCGTCTGCGCTGGCGCCGAGTCGGGGGGACCTGGCGACTGCTGGAGCTGGCGGCGCGGCCGGAGCCTTAGAGGTCGCAACAAAACCCGACGCAACCGCGTGGGACTTTGTTGCGACCTCTTAGCTCCCGAAGTACTCCATGAACTCGCCGTGGAGTTCCAGGGGCAGGCGGCACTGCTCCCGCTCCTCGCGCACCATCTGATCGCAGCGGGGCACTCCGCGCATCTGCTCGGCGGAGAGGCTGTGATGGCGAGCCTGGCGCAGGGCCTGCATGAGGGAATCCACCCGCCCCAAGCGGTAGCAGGTGACCAGCAGCATGGCGCAGGTCCGGGCGCTGGTGGGATCGGTCTCCAGGGCGCGGAGCAGCTGGCGCCGGGTGGTCTCCAGGACGTCCCGTCCGACTTCCGTCCTGGCGTGGGGGCCGCTGCTCGCCATGCCCTTGTTCGGCGGGCCCAGGGGCCGCGCACTGGCGCCGGTGCCGGTCCGGCCGGCCGGGGGCAGTGACCGCGGCGCCGGTGGGGCCGTCCGAGCCGGGCTCAGTGGCGCAGATGGCTCCTGGTCCCAGCGCCAGGCGGGATTCTTGGCGGCCCGCAGGCTGATCGCCAGCTCTTCGGCGGACTGGAAGCGGCTGCCCGGATCCTTGGCCAGGGCCTGGTTGAGCAGGCTCTGGACGTCCCGGCTGATGCCCTGGAACGACGTTGAAGGAAGGGGACTCGGCGCCTCGTGCAGCAGGCGGTAGATGACCGAACCGGGACTCGGCCCGTCGAAGGGGGGCACCCCGGCCAGAGCCTCGTGGAGGATCACGCCGATGGCGAACAGGTCGCTCCGCGCGTCCGGGCGACCGCTCTGCAGGTATTCCGGGGCCATGTAGTTCACGGTGCCGAACACCGTGCCCTCATCCGTGGTGTCGGAGTTGGTGACCTTGGCCACTCCGAAGTCCAGCAGCTTGGCCTGGAGCGTCTTCCCGTCCCAGTTCACGCGGATGTTGGAGGGCTTGATGTCCCGGTGCAGGATCTGGTGCCGGTGCGCCACGGCGAGGCCATCGCAGATCTGGGCCAGCACCTCCAGGGCGTCGCGGGGCACGAGGGTCTCGGCCCGGATCAGGGTGGCGAGGTCCTCGCCCCGCACCAGCTCCATGGCGAGGTAGAGGACGCCCTGCTCTTCCCCCAGCTCATGGACGGTCACGATGTTCGGGTGGTTCAGCGCCCCGGCGGCACGGGCCTCCGTGGCGAAGCGCTCCCGGGCCTCAGGTCCCATGCCGGCGGAGGTGTGGATGACCTTGATGGCCACCTCCCGGCCAATGGTCGGGTCCCAGCCCACGTAGACTTCGCCCATGCTCCCCTGGGCGAGGAGTCGGACGATTTCAAACTTGCCAAGACGCGACAGCACGGAAATATCCAGGGCGGTGTCTACCGATGATCCGCCGCGCCTGCAGCCCGAGTCCAGGGCTTTCTCGGAGACTCAGCCCCCGAGCGCGCGCAGCCAGGCTTCATCCCGCACCGGGATGCCCAGGGCCTCGGCCTTGGCCAGCTTGCTGCCCGCCTTCTCACCCGCCAGCAGCAGCGTGGTCTTGGGGGACACCGCCCCCGTCACTTTCGCACCCAGCCGCTTGAGCCAGGCCTCGGCCTCCTCGCGGGACAGGACCGGCAGGGTACCCGTGACCACGGCCACCTCGCCGGACAGCGGCAGGCCGCTGCGGTCCCGGAGCTCCGGCGGCGTGGGCCGGACGCCCAGCTCCGTCAGGCGCGCGGGCAGTTCCGGGTGGAGCTCGCGGAAGGCACGGAGGGCCGCGGCCACCTTGGGGCCGACTTCTTCCACAGCCTGGAGTCGCGGTTCCTCTACGGTCCAGAGCGCTTCCAGAGAAGGGTGCGCCTCGGCCAGCAGCTCGGCGGTGCGGGCGCCCACCATGGGGATGCCCAGGGCGTGCAGCCAGCGGGCCAGGGGCTTGGTGCGCGCCCCATCCAGACCGGCGAGCAGGTTTTGGGCGGACTTCTCGGCCATGCGGTCCAGGCCCGCCAGGTAGGCCAGACCCCGCAGGGGCTCCTGGAGCAGGCTGAAGATCTCCCAGGGCTGCTGGAAGCGGCCCGAGGCCACCAGCTGCTCCGCCAGCGCGTCGCCCATGCCCCCGATGTCCAGGGCCGAGCGGCCGCCGAAGTGCAGCAGCCGGGCCGCGAGCTTCGCCGGGCACTCGGGGTTGAGGCAGCGGATGGCCACCTCGGCGTCCTCGGCCTTGCCGACC
>CAIRAS010000013.1 GCA_903876615.1 uncultured Holophagaceae bacterium | reverse complement strand
GGCCAGATGCCGCTGATGACGAAGGCGGGAATGGTGAAGATGGCGCCGGCGGCCACGGACTCGCCGATGCTGCCCACGGTGCGGGCCATGTTCTCTTCGAGGATCGTCCCCTTCATGAGCTTGATGAGGGCCATGCCGATGACCGCCGCCGGGTAGGTGGCCGCAATGGTCATGCCCGCCTTCAGGCCCAGGTAGGCATTGGCGGAGCCGAGCACCACAGCCATGACAAGGCCGATGAGCACGGCCCGCAGCGAGAACTCCCGCAGGTTTTGATCAGAAGGGACAAAAGGTTGCATCGGTGCTCCTGGAAAGGGCGCGGGGGGAATCGATGAAAAGCTGCATGGGTCGCCGATAGGATAAACCGGATCCCTTGGGGCGCCCACGACCCAGCGGCTAGGGTGGCAGATCAGCACAGACCAGTCATCTCCCGGATGCTCGCAAACCCCGCAACCACGCCCTCCGCCTGAACGGGTACTCTGAAAGTTCCACTTCGGCCCACCCATGTCGCCCACCCTCACCAGCAAAGCCAACCCGCGCTTCAAGGAGCTCCAGGCCCGCCTCCGGCCCGGCGGCGCCCGGCGGGCCGCCACCCTGCTGCTGGGGGAGAAGCTCATCGAGACCTGGGCCCAGGCCCGGCAGACCCCCGCCGGGGCGCGGCTGCGGCCCGCCCTCTGGCTGCGGCTGGAGCAGGCCACGCCCCACCCCCTGGAGGCGATCCTGGCCCTGCCCACCCAGGTGCTGGGCGAGGCCCTCATGCGGGAACTCGCGGAGGCGGGCAGCCCCCCGGAGCACGCCCTGCTCATGGACCTGGGGCCCGAGCCCACGGGGCCCCTGGCGCCGCGGGTCATCGGCGCCTGGGGCATCCAGGACCCCGGCAACCTGGGGGCGATCCTGCGCAGCGCCGCGGCCTTCGGCTTCCAGGAGGCCCTGCTGGGGCCGGGCTGCGCCGACCCCTTCCACCCCCGGGCCCTGCGGGGCGGCATGGGCGCCGCCTTTCTGCTGCCCCTGCGCCGGGTGGCCGCCCTGGTCCCCGACCAGGGCCACTGGTTCGCCCTGGATGGCGGGCCGGGCTCATTACCCCTGGCCGAAGCGGATCTGTCCGAACCCCTGCGCCTGTGGGTGGGCAACGAGGGCCATGGCTGGGCGGACGTGACCCTGCCCGAAGGCGTGCAGCGCCTGGCCATCCCCATCCAGGGCCTGGAGAGCCTCAACGCCGCCGTGGCGGCGGGCATCGCCTGCTTTGAGACCGCCCGGCAGGCCGAGCGCCGCCCGTGAAGACGCCCTGGCTCCTGCGTCCGCTGGAAACCGTCGTGCTGGCGTCGCTCTTCGCCCTGGCCTTCCGCTATCCCGGGGCGCTGGGGGGCTGGCTGGAGCCCCTTGCGGCCCTGGCCTTCCCGGTGCTCTTGATGGAGGCCGTCTTCCGGGGCCGGCACGCGTTCTGGACCTGGCTCACCCTGCTCGCGGGCCTGCTCTTCCTCTACGCCTGGGTCCCCCAGACCTTGACCTCGAAGGGAGGCCTGCCCTTGGGGGTGGCCCTGCTTGGGACGGTGCTGCTCAGCCTCTGGGAGGCCACGGGGCTTTGGGCCGTGACCCTGGGCTCGCGCTGGCTGGGCCGCCGGAGCGGCCCCCTGGGCGCCGCCCTGGGCGCCGCCCTGCTCCTGCTGGCCTGGGAGTCCTGGGGC
>CAIRAS010000012.1 GCA_903876615.1 uncultured Holophagaceae bacterium | reverse complement strand
GATCTTTCTCCAGCCTGGTCCAGGTGGTGAACCCCTCGCGACAGGAATCCCGCGAAGTGCTCATCTACATGAACCAGCCGCTACGGTACGAAGGCAAGACCTTCTACCAGGCGAGCTTTGGCAAGAACGACACTCTGTCCGTCCTTTCCGTGGTTGAAAATCCCGGCTGGCTGCTCCCGTATGTGTCCTGCGTGCTGGTCTCCCTGGGCCTGCTCGTGCACTTCGCCATCGTCCTCCGCCGCTCCCTCAAGCGGCGCCAGGACAAGAAGGAGGCCTGACCATGAACTTCCTCACCAAGTACCTCTCCTGGATCGCGGGGGGCCTCGCCCTGGCCCTCGCCCTGACCTTCGCCCTGCCCTCCGCCAAGGTCCGCGGCTTCGACGTCTCTGGCTTCGGCACCCTTCCCATCCAGGAAGGCGGCCGGGTCAAGCCCATGGATTCGGTGGCCCGCAACTCCCTGCTGGTCATCCACAGCCGCCAGGGCTTCCGCCACGCCGGCCACAACGTGGGTCCCGACGAGTGGCTCCTGGACGTGCTGTTCCGTCCCCAAGTGGCCGATCAGCAGCCCATCTTCGTGATCGATGACCTCGACGTACTGGGCCTCATCGGCGCCAAGCAGACCCAGGCCCGCAACTACTTCAGCTTCTCGGAGCTGGGCCCCCACCTGGACGAGATCCAGAAGCAGGCCGCCACGGCCCAGCCCATCGCGCCCCAGAAGCGCACCCGGTTCCAGAGCGCCGTCATCAACCTCTTCGAGCGGGTCTTCCTCTACTACAAGCTGCGCAACACCCTCCAGCTGGCCGGCTCGCCGGGCCTGGCCTGGGAGCTGCAGTCCCTGGGCACTGCCGAGGCCAACCTCCGCCACCAGGACCTCGTCCAGCTGGCGCACTTCCGCATCCTGCCGCCCACCGCCGGGGCACCCCCCGAGGCTTGGCAGAGCGTGGGCCAGGCCCTGACCGCCGCCAACACGGGCGGCCCCAGGCATCCCGGCCTGGTGCCCCTGGCCCGGATGAACGCCGCCTACGTCAACAACGACCCTGCGGCCTTCAACCAGGCCCTGACCGAGATGAACAGCCTGGTGAACACCCTCAAGCCCGACGCCCTCGGGCACGCCGGCCGGGAGGTCGTGTTCAACCGCTCCCAGCCTTTCTTCGTGGGCATGATCATCTTCCTGGCGTCCTTCATGGCCGCCTGCATCTCCTGGGTCTACAAGCCCGAGGTGCTGCGTCCCACCGCCTATGCCCTGCTGTTCTCCGGCGCCATCGTCCACACGCTGGGCCTCGCCGCCCGCGTCATTCTCCAGGGTCGGCCCCCGGTCACCAACCTCTACTCCTCCGCCGTCTTTGTGGGCTGGGGTGTGGTCATCCTCGGGCTCATCGTCGAGCGGATGTACCGCAAGGGCTTCGGCACCGCCATGGCCTCCATCTTCGGGTTCGCCTCGCTGATCGTGGCCCAGCACCTCGGTGAAGCCGGCGACACCATGGAAATGATGCGCGCCGTGCTGGATTCCAACTTCTGGCTGGCCACCCACGTGGTGACCATCACCATCGGTTATTCGGGCACCTTCCTCGCCGGCGCCATCGCCATTGCCTACGGCGTGCGCAAGCACATCGTCGCCGTCCAGGATGTGGAGACGGATCGCGTCCTGGCGGACATGGCCTACGGCATCATCTGCTTCGCCCTGTTCTTCAGCTTCGTGGGTACCGTGCTGGGTGGCATCTGGGCCGATCAGTCCTGGGGCCGCTTCTGGGGCTGGGATCCCAAGGAGAACGGCGCCCTGCTCATCGTGCTGTGGAACGCCATCATCCTCCATGCCCGCTGGGCCGGCTACGTGCGCGAGCGCGGCACCATGGTCATGGCCATCTTCGGCAACATCATCACCGCCCTCTCCTGGTTCGGCGTGAACATGCTCGGCGTGGGCCTCCACTCCTACGGCTTCATGGACCAGGCCTTCTGGGCCCTGACCGGCTTCTGCGCCAGCCAATTCCTCCTCATGGGGGTCACCTACGCGCCGCCCCGGTTCTGGCTGCCCAGGAACGATTCGCACGCCTAAGCATTCCTTCTCTTCTGCTGAAAAGAGGCACCCGGTTTCCGGGTGCCTCTTTTCAGATAGGAACGGCTACTTGGTCTTTCGGGTCTGGGCTTCCAGGTAGACCGAGAAGGCTTCCGGCTTGGCGGGCGGAGCGATCTCGAACCTGACCGTGACAAGACCTTCGGCCCTCTTCAGGTAGCTCAGGCGGAAGCGCGGGCCAGGAGCGGGATCGCTGGTGAAGGCGACACCGCCAGGCACCTCGGCCACCCGGTAGCGGATGACGTGACCTTCGTTGTCCAGGTAGTGCGCCTTCAACGCACCGCCCTCGCTGAAGATACTCAGGAGGTCTTCGTGCCGCGAGGCGGGCCGGTCCTTGGTGGGGGCCATGTCCGCATGGCTGCGGCGCACCAGCACCTTGCCGTCCAGCTCGAACCGGAACGACGCCGCGCCTGAGCTCTGCCCCGGCAGCCCCCCGCCTTCCCCGACCCACTCCCCCACCAGAAACCGCAGCGGCGCGAAGGCATCCGCCACCGGAGGCGCCTGGGCCGCAAGCACAGAAGCGACTTCAACCAGGGCCAGACTGACTGCTCTCATTCACGCACCCCAGTTCCGAAACAGTTGACCACAAATCGGCCTTCTCCGGTAACACCCGGCGGGCGCCGTGGATCCTGGGCTGAAAAGAGAAAAATGAACCACAAAGGACACAAAGAAAAGCAGGACTGACCAGGAGTTGAACGTTGTGCCCTTTGTGGTTCATCAGTCCTTCTTTGTCCTGCGGTGGCATCCCTCTTCTTCAGGACAGCCTCGTCGTCCCCAGGAGGCCATCGGGATCCAGGTGGGCCTTGAGGGCGCCGCTGACGGCCTTGATGGCGCTGGGGGTGTAGGCCTCGTAGAAGCGCTGGTTGTGGGGACCCACGCCGTGCTCGGCGCTGTAGCTGCCCTCGAAGCTGCGCACCGCCAGGTCGTAGATGCGGGACTGCAGCGCCGGCACCAGCTCCGCGGCGGGGATCGGCGCCCCGGCCTCGGTCCACACCAGGTTCAGGTGGGTGCCG
>CAIRAS010000011.1 GCA_903876615.1 uncultured Holophagaceae bacterium | reverse complement strand
GCCACCCGCCCCATCCCCCGGGGCGACCTCACGCCCCTGCAGGCCACGGTCTTTGCGGTCACCTTGGCAATCGTCGGCTTCCTGATCCTACTCCTGGCTCACAACCTGACCTCGGCCCTCCTCGGCGCCTTAGCCATGGGCTGGTACAACGGGTTCTACACCCCTCTCAAGCGCGTCAGCGCCTTCGCCGTGGTGCCAGGATCTCTCATCGGCGCCCTGCCGCCCGCCATCGGGTGGACCGCCGCCGGCGGCAATCTGGCAGACCCTTCTGTCCTCACCTTGGCCTTCGTCTTCTTCATCTGGCAGGTGCCCCACTTCTGGCTGCTGGTGGGCCTCCACGCCGAGGGCTACGAGGAAGCCGGCTACCCCACCCTGGTGGGCCTCTTCGGGCGACCCCGGCTGTCGCGGCTGACCTTCACCTGGACCTGCGGCACCGCCGCCGCCTGCGGCCTGCTGCCCCTCTTCCGGGTGCTGGTTTCTTGGCCGGCGGAGCTCATGCTGGGCCTCGGCGCCGTCTGGCTGGTGGTGGGCTCCCTGCCCCTCCTCAAGCCCGGCCAGGACGCCGTCCTCTACCGCCGCGTCTTCATGAACATCAACCTCTTCGCCCTGGTGCTCACCGCCGCCGTGATCCTGGATCCCTTCTTCGCACGGTAGGGGCTTTGCTCCAAGAGAGAAGGTGGAGCGGACGCTTCGTCCGGGAGGACCCTTGGCTTCGCAGCAGCAGGTCCCGGCCAGGGCCTACACAAAGCCCCATAAAACACCCAGGGCCGACCTTGGGAGGCCGGCCCTGGGCTTGGTGACTGTGCGGTGGGGGTGCTACTGGATGGTTCCCACGACCGTGACGCAGACGGGGAAGCTGCCAGCGCTGACCAGCGTGGGAGCAAGCAGGACACCCGTGCCGGCTTCGATGCTGCCGATGGCGACCTGACGGCCGTTGTAGTTCGTCAGGAGACCCCACTTGCCGTTGCGGCTGACCACCAGGCTGTCGGAGCCCGTCCCGCCGAAGAGCTCGTACGGGCTGTCGGCGAGGGCTGTCAGGGTTCCCGTTTGAAGGTCGTAAGCATAGGCTGCGTAGTCGTCGTCGGTGGTGGCTAGGGTGAGGTAGATGACCGGCTGAGTGGGGTTGGCCGAGACGCCGTGGTAGGAGTCCGCCTGCATCAGACCCGTGTCCATCGGGGCCAGCGGCAGGAGGCCACCGGTCTCGATCGCCACTTCGTAGGCATAGACGATGCATTCCTGGGCGAGACCGCCGGCGGCACCTTCGCTCTTGGTGAAGAGCACCTCGCCCGTGTTGCTGAGCGCCAGAGAGAGGGCTCCGGCACTGGTGGGCAGGCCCAGGCTGCTGTGGAGGGTCGGGACGCCGGTGCTGGCATCGATGTCGAAGACCTCGAGCTGGTCGGAGGTACGGCCCAGGGAGTAGAGCTGGCGCCCCGAGGGGTGCACCAGCACATCGCCGGTGCCAGCGGCGGTGGTGACAGGCGTGCCCGGTGTGAGGGCCCCCGTCGAGGCGTTGATGGCAAAGACCGAGAGGGTGCCATCGCAGCGCACGTAGAGGACCTTCCCGGAGGGATCCACGGCGCTGGCCCAGGGGTTGGTGCCCGTGGGATAGGCGGCCACCCTGGTGAGGGCACCGGTGTCGGCAGCAATGGTAAAGGCAGTGATGGTATTGGGGATATCGGCCAGGCCATCCCCATTGACCGCGAAGAGGAACTTGCCCTGGGGGTCACTGGTGACGTGGAGGGCGTTCACGGTGGCATCGAAGGGTGAGCTGGCCAGTTCGGTCAGCGCGCTGGCAGCATCGACCGCCCCGTCGTCAAGGGTGTAGCCCGATACGCCGCCCCCAGAGTTGGCCACGTAAGCGAACTTGCTGGTGAAGTTGAGCACCGTGACCTGGACGGTGGCGGTCGTGGCGGCGGCGGCGGCATTGGTGACGGTCAAGGTGTAGGTGGTCGTGCTGGCTGGAGATATCGGCAGCTGCTCACCAGAGGTGACCGTGATATCGCCGGGCGTGATTTTGCCCGTGCCGGTAAAGCTGAAGGTCAGCAGGGTGCCCTGCCCGGCCGTGATGGTGGCGGGATTGGCCTTGAGGAAGCTGATGCTGGGTGTCGCCGCGACCGTGATGGTGAGCGTATCGGTGGTCGTATCGCCGGCGGCATTGGTGACCGTGAGGGTATAGGTGGTGGTGCTCGCAGGGTTCACGGTCCAGGTGGCGCCGCTGGCAATGGCGTGGTCGCCGGGCGTGATGACGCCGGTCCCGCCCCGATAGGTGGCGCTGAGGATGGCGGCCCCCGCGGCGGTCACATCCGCCTTGTCGGCCGAAAAGTTGGTGATCACGGCCAGGGGGACGATGGGGATGAGGGCCGTGTCGGAGAGGTTGGTGCTGCCGCCATCGCTGACGCTGCAAGAGAGGCTCACCTGCCCGGTGGCACCTGCCGTGAAGGTCACAGAGGCAGTAGCGGCACCGGCGGTGATGTGGCCGTTCAGGATGGTCCAGGCATAGGTCATGCCGGTCTGCGCGTCCACGGAGGCCGCGTAGCCCGCCTTGCCGGTGGTGACGTAGGCCGGGGAGGCCACGATGGGCTGGCCCGGGGCGTCCACCACGGTGACCACGGTGGTGGCGCTCTTGGAAGGCTCTGCCAAGCTGGTGGCCTTGAGGGTGTAAACCCCCGCCGTGTCGGGCGCGGTCCAGGTATTGCCCAGCCAGCTGCCGCCGGTGGAGGACCAGGTGACGGTGGTATTGACCGCTCCCGTGACCGTGGCGGTGAAGGCGGTGCTGCTGTTGACGGAGACCTTGGGGGCCAGCGGGCTGATGCCCGTGACCTTGACATCCTGGACCCGGACCGTGAGGGTGGCCGTGGCCGTGGTGCCCGCTTGGTTGGTCACGGTGAGGATGAAGATCTTGGGATCGGTGAGGGTCCCACTGGGGAAGGACACGCCACTGGTGACGGTCCCCACATTATGGTTCACTTCGCCGGTGCCCCCGCTGAAGGTGGGCGTGACGGTGGTGGAGCTCCCGAGCAGCACCGGATTGACGGCCGGGACCAAGGTGGGCGTCACGGGTGCGGCGACGATGGTGGCGGTGGCGGTCACCGCAGCGGAGGCGGTCCCAAGGAGATTGGCCGCCAGGCAGCTGAGGGTGACCGTGCCGGTGGCCGCGGGCGTGAAGGTGATGCTGTTGGTGCCGGCGCCCGCGGTGATGGTGGCTCCGGTCGCGGTCCAGGTGAAGGTCATGCCGGGCTGGGCGGGAACGCTGGCCGTGGCCCCGGCCAGGGAACCGGTGACATAGGCGTTGAGAGAAATGACGGGCGTGCCCGGCAGGCCCACCACGGTGACCGTGGTGCTGGCGGTCTTGCTCGCGTCATCCGCGGAAGTGGCGGTGATGGTCGCAGTGCCGGCGGCGGCCGGTGCCGTCCAGACGCCGCCACTGGTGATCGCACCGGACGTCGCCGTCCAGGTGACCCCGTTGGTGGCACCTCCGGTCACGGTGCTGCCGAAAGTGGTGGGGGTGGAGACTGCGACCGTCGGCGCGGCGGGGCTGAGGGCGCCCACAGCGACGGTCTGAGGGGCCAGGGTCAAGGTCTTGGTGGCGGTGCTGCCCGCCGCATTGGTCACCGTGAGGGTGAAGAGCTTGGAGGCCGTGATCACGCCACTGCTGAGGCCAGTGCCGGTGGTGACCGTGGTGCCATTCACGGTGGCGGTCCCGCCGCTGAAGGTCGGCGTCACGGTGGTGCTGCCGTTGTAGGGTACGAGGTTCGCCGTGGCGACCAGGCTGGTGGCCACGGGTTCGGCCACGATGGCAGCCGTGGCAACGCCCGCCGAAGAGGGCGTGCCTGCGGCATTGCTGGCCACGCAGCTGAAGCTGACGCTACCGCTGGCACCGGGGGTGTAGGTGATGGTCGTGGTACCGGCACCCGCAGTGATCGTGCCGCCCGTCACGGTCCAAGCCAGGGTCATGCCCGCCTGAGCGGACACGGAAGCGGTGTAGCCCGCCTGCCCGGCGGTGACCGGTGAGGCGGCAGTGATGACAGGAAGGGCCGGTGCGGCCACATAGGTGATCGTGGTGGTGGCTGTCTTGCTGGTGTCATCCACCGAGGTGGCGGTGATGGTGGCGCTGCCCGCGGTGGCGGGGGCCGTCCACACGCCGGCAGCGGTGATCGAACCTGCGCTGGCAGCCCAGGTGACGGTGCCGATCGCACCACCGGTGACGGTGGCAGAGAAGGTGGCGCTGCTGCCGACGGAGACGGTTGACGAGGCGGGGCTGAGGGAGGTCACCGCCACGGTCTGGGGGGTCAGGGTCAAGGTCTTGGTGGCAAAGCTGCCGGCGGTATTGGCAACCAGCAGGGTGAAAGTCTTGGGGGCCGTGATGACACCGCTGGCGAACCCGGAGCCGGTGGTGACCGCGCCAACCGACTGGTCCACACTGCCGGTCCCGGCGCTGAAGACGGGGGTCACGGTCGTGCTGCCGCCATAGGGAACGGGATTCACCGTCGCCGTCAGGCTGGTGGCCACGGGAGCCGCCACCACGGGGACGCTAACCGCCGCTGTGGTGGACAGTCCAGCGGCGTTGGTGACCGTCAGCGTGTAAGTGGTGTCAGTGGTGGGGGTGATGGTCACCGGGGTGCCACTGGTGACAGCGCCCACGCTGTGGTCGATCGCGCCCGTGCCATTGCTGAACGAGGCCGTCAGCGTGGTGCTGGCCCCGCTGGTCAGGGGCGACTTGGTGACGGCGAAGCTCGTGATCACGGGGGCCGCCACCACAGAGACGTTAACCGCCGCCGTAGTGGTCACTCCGGCGCTGTTGGTGACCGTCAGTGTGTAGGTGGTGTCAGTGGTAGGGGTGATGGTCACCGGGGTGCCACTGGTGACAGCGCCCACGCTGTGGTCGATCGCGCCCGTGCCATTGCTGAACGAGGCCGTCAGCGTGGTGCTGGCCCCGCTGGTCAGGGGCGATTTGGCGGCGACGAAGCTCGCGATGACGCCGAGTGGGGGTGGCACCGGCGTACTGCTGCCGCCGCCGCCGCAGGCGGACTGGAGGGCCAGGCTGAGCAGGGCGACCAGCCCCAGGAAAAACGCCCAAGGTGATGGCTGCTGCTGGCGTCTTGTACTCAACATGACGAAACTCCCGAACGGGGCACGGGCAGAGGCCCGGCTTGGATCGATAAAAAGCGGTCTAGATCTCAGAAGATCGGAAAAGGCGGAGGGGAGGGACGCATCCCTCCCCTGCTTGATTCATTGCTGGTCTGCCTGAATAAGCATTTGATCTCAACATTTACAAAGGATCCCCGGGCGCTGTTGGCGCCCGGGGCGGTGGAGTCTAGATGCCGCGGAAGGCAAGAGCGGCGACGTTGGCATTCACGGTCATGGGCATGACGGTGGTTGTGGACCAGGTGCGACCACTGCTCGCCGCGGTAACGGTGCCGACCCAGCCCGTGGGAACAGTGATGGTGAAGGTCCCGGTGGCACTGGACGTGACCGAGCCGTTGAAGGCGGCCCCGCCGGCGGTGCCGGTGTAGGTGAGGGTCACCCCGCTAACGTTGCTGTTGTTGCTGGCCAGTCGCGTGGTGCCGGCAATGGTCTGGGCCGTGCTGAAGTTCTGGGTCCTGGCCGCGGCAAGGTTCGCCACGGTCACACTGGCCGGCAGGAAGAGGGTTCCCCGCAGGGTGGGCGTGATGGTGCCGCTCCAGCCCCCAGGGGCATTTAAGGTGTAGGTGCCCGCTGCGCTGGTGGTGGCAGTGCCACCGCCGGTGCCGCTGAAGGTGACCGTGACACCGGCCAGGGGGGTGGCCCCGGAGGTGACCGTGCCCGTGACAGGCCATATGGCAAGGCCCGTGAAGTTCTGGCCCGCGGAGTTGGCGGCGATGCGGTTCAAGGTGATGCTGGTGGGCGTGAAGGTGTAGCCCGCCTTGGAGGGTGTGATGGCCCCGCTGTAGCGGCTGGGAACCATGGCCGTGTAGTTGCCGCTTGCATCCGTGACTGGGGTGGCAGCGTTGGCGAAGGCCACCGCGACACCCGCAATGCCGGTGCCGTTGGCAGTGGTCACGCGGCCAGAGACGCTGAACCCGGTGACGGCGCTGAAGTTCTGGCCAGGCAGATCGGTGGTGACGCCTGCGAGGGCAACGGCGGTCGGAGTGATGTAGTAGCCCGCCTTGCTGGCGCTGAAGGAACCGGTGTAGGGCGAGATGAGCTGTCGGCTGTAGTTGCCATTGGCATCCGTGGTGGCCGTCTCACCGGTGCTGAAGGTGACCGTGGCGCTGGCCAGGGCCGTGGCGCCGGCCGTCACCCTGCCCGACACGGTGATCGCCGTGGCAGCCGTGAAGTCCTGACTGGTCTGGTTCGCCCTCAGGTTCGTATAGGTCCGCGCCGCCGGGGTGTAGACGTAGCCGCTCGTGACAGGTGTGGCCGTGCCCGTGAAGCCCACCGGAACCGAGAAGGTGTAGACACCACTGGCATCCGTCAGAGCAGTCTGGCCATTGCTGATGCTGATGAGGATGTCCTGGGCCGGCGCACCCGCACTGGTGACGGTCCCGGTGACGCTCACCGTGGAGACGCCACGCGTCACGATGTTGCTGGGATTCGAGTCCCCGGCCTGGTTGTAGGCAAGCACCCGGTAGTCATAGCTGGAGCCGTTGGTCACGGTGAAGTCACTGTAGCTGCGGACCTTCGGCACGACAGTGCCAACCTGGACCCAGGCGTCGCTGCTGCCACCAGCCCGGCGCTGGAGGGAGAAGCCGGTTTCGTTGGTGGAGTTGTCCTTCCAGGTCAGATCGAGACGAGTGGCGTTGATGCTGGTGGCCGTCAGCGCCGAGGGGGCCTTCGGAGCCGTTCTCGCGACGTTCAGGATCATGGGCCGCATGAAGTCGTTCTCTTCATGGCCGAGGATGTGGCAGTGCCACACATACTCCCAGCCGTAGTCCACCGTGCTGTTCGCGATGGTGATCGGGTTGCCATCCAGGGGATTGGTGACCACGATGTTGGCGCTCGCGGCCATCACCACGTTCGGGGAGCGGAGGCTGTTGGGCAGGGCGAAGGGCAGGCGGGGGGACAGGGGCCGGAAGGCCACAATGACGTCCTCCAGCGGGTTCATCTTGACGGTTTCCTTCCAGCCGAACTCGTTGGCATCCGGGAAGCGCACGGCGCCGTCCCAGCCCACGCGGTTGACGATCTGCACATCGAAGAGATGGAAGTGGACGGGGTGCGTGTCCACACCGTTGTGGGTGATCTTCCAGAGCTGGGTGGTGCCATCGACCAGGGTCTCGGTCGCAGGATCCGAGTAG
>CAIRAS010000010.1 GCA_903876615.1 uncultured Holophagaceae bacterium | reverse complement strand
GCCTGACCTGGGACGACCTCAACTTGGTGGTAGATGTGGTGACCGCCGCCCCGCACGGTTACGCCGTGGGCCAGACGGTGAAGCTGACGCTCTCCGGCAACGCGCCCGCCACCTACAACGGCCTGTTCGAGTGCCTGATCACGGGGCCGAGCGAGCTCACGTTCCCCATGGCGGCGGACCCCGGCATCGCCACGGCGCTGGGGGCGGTGGCGTTCAACGTCAACCTGGTGGAGCAGTACTTCGACACCAGCACGTTGGTCTACCGGCAGGCCAACGCGCAGTTTGAGGTCAGCCCTTAGTGATGTTTACTAGGTCTGTTATTTCAGCGATTGTGGATGACAAGTGTGGATGTTTTTTGTTCTTAATGTGCTGAAGCATAAGGTTGCTTAAATCTGAAATGTCTACCATCTCATTGAAATATTTTATAAGAGGAGCGCGCAGGTCCTTCTTTTGTTTAATGCGTTGTTTTATTTCTGCATGAAGTTCCCTAGTGCGATGTGTGCTAAGTTTAAGGCATTGTGCGATACGCGTCGTTGGAATGTTGAGCGCGTAACCTTTTAGAATGAGCTGCTGACGCTCCCAGCGAGCTTGCGCTCGGGCGACCGAAACAGGCACCTGTTTTCGCAGACGCATGAAGCTAACAGAGTAGGGGTGCTCTTTGATTATGACGTTGGCGTGCATGTTAAGGTCTCCCCCGCGCCCGGCCGGCTAAGCCCGGAACGCGGTTCAGGGGTCACTGGTTAAGCGACACCGGACGCGAGGAAGCTCGTGAGTGGTGCCGCGTTCTACCGCCTAGCCGCTACGGTGGTTACCCTTATAACCTAGGATTATGTTGGAGTAAACTAAAATGGTCGAAATCACACCAGAGCAGTATGGTGAAGCGCTTCGTCAATTTCTTGACGACGAACGGGCTGAATGGGGTCTATCGCCATTAACTGACGCCGATTGGGCTAGGATAGTCTCAGAGATCGGTGAGGTGCATTTTAAAGAAGTATTGGATATCCAAGAGAGCGCCCGCCCTCGATTACTCGCAGCACGATTTGGTTACCGTGAAGACGATATGATTGGATTACGTGAGCTAAGTTCCATACATAAAAGAAGATATTTAGAAGAGGCACTCCAGCGCGCCGAGGCCGCTGCGCAGTTGTGTGGTCGCTCATTGTTGGCAACACATCTACGAAAGCGCCGCGCCGAAGTCGTTGGAAACGACCCGGATTACCTATAGTGCGCTACTACTCCATCGTGATCACGGACCCCAGCAGCGGCGGCCTGCTGACCACCGCCAGCAGCCTGCCGGGCAGCGGGGCCACGTACAGCAGCTTCGCCAACGGGCAGACGGTGCCGGGCGCCCTGAACATCGAGCTGGACGTGGTGGGCTATCCCTTCGCCCAACCCAAGGACGCCAGCTACGTGCGCATCTGGGGCATCACGGTGGAGGAGATCAGCCAGGCCATCCAGTTCGGCGCCACCCCGGCCGGGCCGGGCAAGACCATCGCCATCTACGCCGGTATGCAGAAGGGTCTACCCCTGGCCAACCCGGCGCAGGCGGGGTTGATCGCGCAGGGCGAGATCTTCCAGGCGTTCGGCAACTGGATCAGCACGGACATGACGCTGGACTTCATCCTTTACCCGCCGCTGGGGTCACCCACCAGCCCCAAGAACGTGGTGGTGGACTGGAAGGCCGGCACCCCGCTGGCCCAGGCCATTGCCAACACGCTCGCTACCGCGTTCCCCGCGTACAAGCAGGACATCAAGATCAGCCCCAAGCTGGTCTTGGCCCACGACGAGCCGGGCTACTACAACTCCATCGTGGAGTTCGCCCAGTGGGTGCTGGACGTGAGCCAGGACATCAAGGTGGCCCCCGACTATCCAGGGGTATCTATCACTCTTAGCCAGAACACCTTCAGGGTGTATGACGGCACCACGCAGACCACGCCCAAGCTGATCGCCTTTCAGGACCTCATCGGGCAGCCTACCTGGATCGAGGACGGGCTGCTGGTGTTCAAGACCGTGGTGCGCGCCGACCTGCAGGTGGGCGACTACGTGCAGATTCCCCCGGCGGTGGTCACTACCACGGCGGCGGCGGCCAACAGCTTGCTGAACCTGAAGGCCGCGTTCCAGGGCGTGTTCCAGATCAACGACGTGCATCACTACGGCAACTTCCGTCAGCCGGACGCTGACGCCTGGACTACCCGCTTTGAGGCCGCGCCAATAGCCCTGCAGGCGGCGGCCTGAGATGGGCGCGTAACCATGGCCAGCAACGCCCAAAAGCTACCGTTCCAAAAGTACCTGAACGACTTCTCGCAGAAGAAGGTGCTGGACTTCATCCAGCGCACCGGCAAGAGCCTGCCGTGCCACGTGGTGGCGGTGAGCGGATCCATCGTGACGGTGGCCTTCGACGTGAACAGTGGGTTCACGCTGCCGCAGGTGACCATGCCCATGTTCGGGCCGGAGTGGATCCGCTATCCCACCCAGGTGGGCGACCTGGGCATCACCGTGTCAGCGGACACGTACATCGGCGGCATCAGCGCCCTGGGCGGCGGCGTGGCGGACCTGACGCTGCGCGCTAACCTCTCCGCGCTGGTGTGGCTGCCCATCGCCAGCAAGAACTGGAGCCCGACGGATGACCCCAACGCGGTGGTGATCTATGGCCCCAACGGGGGCATCGTGAGGACGCGGGACAAGAACCACACCATCACCGTAAACGACAACGGCATAACCGTGGTATCTTCCATCAAGGTTACGGTGCAGGCGCCGGAAGTGGACGTTACGGGCAGCACCAAGGTCAAGGTGACAGCCCCAGAGGTCAACGTCCATGCAACGCAGAAGCTGACCATGGACGCCAACGGCACCGGCTACGTGATAGACGGGCTGGCAGGCACCATAGACACCTACAGCAACGGCGGCACAGGCTTTCCGTCAGACCCTCCGGAGGTGCCAACGTGAAGCAGCTGGATAGGTTCTCATGAGGACTTATGGGCGCGTAGCCCTGAACCCGCTCTATCCCAAGGTGCTGACCTGGGTGCAGGTGGACACGCTGCCCAACGGATTCAACGACTACGTGTATATCACTACGCTGATCCAGACGTTGAGGTTGAACCTGGGGGAGAGCCCCTTCTACGGTAACTACGGCATCCCGGCCAAGCCCAGCCTGGTGAGCCAGGTGGCGCCGGACTTCTACGTGGCCCAGGTGCAGCAGCAGTTCAGCCAACGCTTTGCCAACCTGGCCATCGCCAGGGTGGCGGCGCCCGTGGGCTACCCCAAGGACACGCCCGCCTACAACGTGGCCATCACCACCCACCTGGGCGTGAAGCTGTCCCTCACCATGCCCAT
>CAIRAS010000009.1 GCA_903876615.1 uncultured Holophagaceae bacterium | reverse complement strand
GCCGCTGCCCGCGCCCCAGCTGGATCATGGCGGCAGCATCTTCGAGGCCATCGCCAAGAACGACATCCTGCTGCACCACCCCTACCAGAGCTTCGACGACAGCGTCGTGCGCTTCGTGCGCGAGGCGGCGGAAGATCCCAAGGTCCTCGCCATCAAGATGACCCTCTACCGGGTGACCGCCAACAGCCCCGTGGCGGCGGCCCTGGAGCGGGCCGCGGAGCGGGGCAAGCAGGTGGCCGCTATCGTGGAGCTGCGGGCGCGCTTCGACGAGGCCGCCAACATCGCCTGGGCGCGCCGCCTTGAGCTGACCGGCGTCCACGTGGTCTACGGCCTGCCCAACCACAAGATCCACTGCAAGGCCTGCCTCGTGGTGCGTCAGGAAGCCGGCGTCATCAAGCGCTACTGCCACCTCGGCACCGGCAACTACAACGAGCGCACCAGCCGCCTCTACTCCGATCTGGGCCTGCTGACAGCCCGCCCCGAGTACGGCGAGGACCTCTCGAACCTGTTCAACATGCTCACGGGCTATACCCGGCCGCCCCGGTTCCACCGGCTGCTGCTGGCGCCCCAGCACCTCAAGAAGGCCCTCAAGGCCCGCATCCAGCGGGAGATCGCCCACGCCCGGGAGGGTCGGCCCGCCCGCATGGTCCTCAAGATGAATGCCCTGGTGGATCCCCAGATCATCCAGGCGCTCTACGAGGCCAGTCGCGAGGGCGTGAAGGTCGATCTCATCGTGCGGGGCACCTGCTGCCTCCGTCCTGGGGTCCCGGGCCTCTCCGAGAACATCCGCGCGATCTCGATCATCGACCGCTTCCTGGAGCACGCCCGCATCTACCACTTCGCCAACGATGGCCAGCCCGAGACGCTCCTCTCCAGCGCGGACCTCATGCCGCGGAACCTGGAGCGCCGGGTGGAGCTGGCCTTCCCCCTGACGGACCCCCTCCTGGCGGCCCAGGTGGTGGAGATGCTAGAGCTGCAGCTCCACGACACCCTCAAGGGCCGGGTCATTGGCGAGGACGGCGCGGTCCTCCGCCGGGGTCTGGACCTGCAGGACCCGCCCCTGCGCAGCCAGCTCCGCATCTACGAGCACACCCTGCTCGCCAGTGGCGTCGGCAACCTTACGCAGAAACTGGGACCGCTGGATTCGGATATCTGAAGGGCCTGGCGTTGCTCACGTTGGGTGCTCAACCCAGCCAGGCAGGGCCGCTCACAAGGCAGAGGCCTTCGGCTGTCCCGCCAATGACTGGGCCGATAGGTACGTAGGGTGGGGCGAACGTTGGAATGGGTCCCTTGCCCAGCACCAGCATCACCTGGGCCGCACATGCCCAATAATAAAACTTGGCGGCAAATTCCCGTGAGAACCGATCGATGGCCTGGGCGGCGCCAGGGTCATTGGCGCGCGCACCCAGACCGGCACGGATGGCAGCGGCGAGGTTCTGGGGGAGGATCGGGGAGGGGTCGAACCAGAGCGTGATAAACGGCATTGGAATATTCGGCATCGGCGGGGCCTCAGGTCCGGGGAAGGCCGCGAAGGCTGGATACCAGGGCAGGCCAGGGACCTTCACGCTGGCGGCCAGGCGGTCCCAGGCGGTGGCAGCGGCGTTCTGAAAGGCCGCAATCAAGGGCTGCACGGAGGGCGACTGGGCCGGCACGGCGAACAGGCCTGCCAGCGGAGGACCGACAAGACGGCCCCCAAAGGCCTGGATCCCCATGACCGTAACGCCGGTGAGTCGGGCTTGAAGTCTATACATGGCGTGCGCGTAGACCATGCCATCATTCACGGCCCGCGCCGCGATATCGGCATCGGTGCGCGGCCCCGTGGGGAACTTCTGCGGGGCGGGTGTGCCGGCCGCTTTTACCTGGGGCGTGACGATCTGGGCTGCGCTCAGGGAGGTTCCCATGAATCCGGCCGCCAGCGCGGCCAGGGTGGCCAGGGCTTCCCGCCGGGCAATGGATTCAGGGGCGTCTTCGGAGGGAATGCCGTAATCGGGAGGGGTCGTATGCGGGCTCATGGCTGCCTCACTTGAGGTTCTGAATGGCGCGGATCTGCGCGTCTTGGACGGCCTTCGTGACCTGAGTGAGTGCCGTCGTGGCCTGGGTGACCTTCTCCAACATGGCTGTCATCTCGTTCTTCAGGCGCTTCTCGAACTCGTTGCGCCCCACCGCGGAGGCTTTCGCGATGCCCGTGAGCACGGCATTCCCCGTCGCAATGGCTGCCCGGATCTCCGTTTCGCTGGGGGGGCCGTTCGGCACCTGGCAATCGACCTCGATCTTGGTCAGAGGGTCCCGGCACCGCCCCTTCTTCGTGAGCGGCCGGTTCCCCACGGGGCTGGGCAGCAGGGCGCGAAGGGCACTCATGGCCTCGTCGCCGTGCCGGCGGAGGTCCCCGATGGCCGTGTTGAGGGAGTCTGTGGCGCGAGTATTGGCCGCCGCAGTGTAGGCAGAGCGGGCAGAGGTTACAGCGGCCATGGCACTTCCGTAGGCCGTCAGGTTGGCCTCGAGGCTGCTCCAGGTGGGCGCGAGGGCTGGTCGGCTCATGGGCAGGCTCCAGAGGCGGCGGGCCTCCGCGAGGCCCGCCTGGGCCTCGTTCCAGCGCTGGCGGTAGATGGGGTCGAGGGCCGGCCAGAGGCCTTCCGCCGCCGTCCGCGCCTCCCGAACGCCCTTCTCCGCCAACGAGCGGCCGTAGTCGCCCGGATTGCCGAGGCGCTGGAGGATGCCTTTCGCCTCCTCCAGCAGATCAGACCCAACAGCCGCTGGCGCCAGCGTGGCGGCGAGGAACAGTCCCAATGGCTTCACTCGGCTACCCCCAGGTGGGCGTAGGGCGAGCCCTACGCGAGGACCATGCATGGCCTTTAAGTGAGAAATTAGGAAAAACCATAGCATCCAGCCGCGATCTTGGAATAGGTTAATTCAGCCTTGAGATCGAGGCCTCTCTGGATCAGCGCCAAGGTGGCGGGCGGTAGCTGGAAGAAGTTGCGCGCCAGGGCGGCGTCGGCCGCGTAGGCCCGCCGCATCCCTTCAAGCGACCACTCCTCGGGGAAGGGCTCGTAGCGCAGGGGAGGCTCCCGCAGCCACCACTCCGTGAACCCGAACTGCATGTGGTGGCGTTCGTAGACTTCCGTACCGGGATAGGGGACGAGGACGCCCCGGGCGTTGAAGGAGGCTGCCAGGGGTGCCGCCTCCTGGAGGAAGGCGAGGGTCGTCTCCAGCTCCCGGTCCGTCTCGTCCGGCCAGCCGAACATGAGGTTCAGCATGCAGTGCAGGCCGATCTCCCGGGCGTCCCGCAGCACCTGCTGCACCCGCGCCACCGTCACCCCCTTGCCGATTCGCAGCAGCAGGTCGGGGTCACCACTCTCCATGCCGATGTCCACCGAGGTGCAGCCGGCACGCTGCATGCGCACCAGGAGGTCCCGGTGCAGGTGGGCGGGATGGGCCGTGCAGCTCCAGTGCACCCGGCGGGGGAGGGCCTCGAGTGCCGCGCACAGAGCCTCTACGCGCTGGCGGCCCACGGCGAAGGAATCGTCGAAGAAGCTGAAAGAGTCCAGGCCGGTCGTCTCCTGCAGGCGCGAGATCTCAGCACAGACGGCCTCGGGCGAGCGGTGGCGGAAGACCCGGCCGGTGACATTGTTGCTGCAGAAGGTGCAGGCGGCGGGGCAGCCGCGGCTGGAGAGGAGGCCTGCCGGAGAGACCGGGCGGGACGCGCCGTACCAGGCCGGGTCGAAGAGCTCGAGCGCGTCCAGGGGGGAGGCGAGCGCGTCCAGGTCGGCCAGGAACCCCCGGGCGGGATTGCTCGCCGACGAGCCGTCGGGTCCACGCCAGATCAGGGACCGGACGCTGGAGAGGGGGCGCCGGCCATCGAGCGCGTCTGCCAGCTCCGGGAGTGTCTCCTCTCCCTCTCCGACCACGGCGAAGTCGAACCCGTGGGCGAGGGGTTCCCGCGGGACCACGGTGGGATGGGGGCCGCCGCAGACCAGCGGCGCGGTCAGGCCCTGGCTGCGGAGGGCCGCGGCGAGGGCGTAGCTGTCCTGCACGAAGAGGGTCTTGGCGTGGATGCCTACGAGGGTGGGCTTGAAGGCGTGGACCCGCTCGGCGATGGCCTTGGGAGCCTTGGGCGCGAAGGGCGCAGAGGCATCCAGCAGGGCCACCTCGTGCCCAGCTCGGCGCAATGCGGCCGCCAGGTAGGCGAAGGCGAGCAGAGGGGTTCGGATCGGCTC
>CAIRAS010000008.1 GCA_903876615.1 uncultured Holophagaceae bacterium | reverse complement strand
TGGCCTACGTGCCCGCCGTGCCCTTCGGCGGCCCCGGGAAGTCCTTCCAGGGGGACTCGCTCTTCCTGTCGCCCAACCCGCCCTTCGGCGCGGTGTTCACCTACCACGTGAAGACCGAGCCCAAGACCAAGAAGGAGCAGCGCCAGGCCCAGGAGAAGGAGGCTGTCAAGGCGGGCAAGGACCTGATCATGCCGTCCTGGGACGCCCTGCGGGCCGAGGACCGGGAGCAGAAGCCCGCCGCCGTGCTCACCATCAGCGCCGCCGACGGCCAGGTCCTCCGCCGCATCAGCGGCAAGGCCGGGGCGGGCCTGCACCGGCTGGCCTGGGACCTGCGCCTGCCCAGTCCCGCGCCGATTCGCCTCAAGGTGGCGGATGAGCGGGATCCCTGGGACTACGGCGCTCACGGCGCCCTGGCCGCCCCCGGCCGCTATCAGGCCAGCCTGGCCCTGCAGATCGACGGGGTGCTGAAGCCCGTGGCGGGGCCCGTGGCCTTCGAGGTCAAGCCCCTGGACGCCGACCGGCTCACGCCCGCCCAGTGGACGGAGTTCAGCGCCTTCTGCGCCCGCATGGGCGAGGCCCAGCGCCGGGCCCAGGGGGTCGGGGAAGGCCTCGGCGAGGCCCGGAACCGGGTGGACCACGTGCGCAAGGCGCTCCTCGAAGCCCCTGCCGCCGACGCGGGATTGCTGGAGAAGGCCCAGCGGCTGAGCTTTGAGCTGAAGGACCTGGGGGACCTGCTGCAGGGCGACAGCACGGTCGCGGCGCGCCAGGAACCCACCGGCCCCGGCATCCTCGGCCGCATCCAGGAAGTCACCTACAGCGTCTGGGGCACCACCCAGCTGCCTACAACCTCCCAGCGCCAGAATCTGGCCTGGGCGGAGGAGGGCCTGAAGGCACTGGGCGGCCGGTTCGACGCCGCCCTGGCGGTCCTCAAGGGACTGGAGGACGCCCTCGAGGCTGCCCATGCCCCCTACACCCCGGGCCGGGTGGTCCGGTAGAGGCCATCGACCGACCACTGTGTTCTGATAGAGCCATGACCGATCAACCTCCCTGTCTCGAGGCCGTCAACCTCCAGAAGCGCTATGGCGACCGCACCGTGGTGCGGGACGTCAGCCTCTGTGTGGGCACGGGCGAGGTGGTGGGCCTGCTCGGTCCCAACGGCGCGGGCAAGACCACGACCTTCTACATGGTGGTCGGCGTGGAGGCCCCGGACCGGGGGGGCATCCGGTGGCTCGGCCAGGATGTGACGGCCCTGCCCATGCACCGTCGGGCCCGGCTTGGCATCGGCTACCTGGCCCAGGAGTCGAGCATCTTCCGGGGACTCACCGTGTGGGAGAACCTCATGGCCCTGGGTGAGCTGCAGCCCATCCCCAAGGAAGAGCAGACCGCCCGCTGCGAGCGGCTGCTGGCTGACTTCCACCTGGGGCAGGTCCGCGACACCCTGGGCATGAGCCTCTCCGGTGGCGAGCGGCGGCGCTGCGAGCTGGCGCGGGCGCTGGTGACCGAGCCTCGCATCATGCTGCTGGACGAGCCTTTCGCCGGTGTGGACCCCAAGTCGGTGCTGGAGATCCAGGGCCTGATCGGGGACCTGAAGGCCCGGGGCATTGGCGTTCTTATCACCGACCACAATGTCCGGGAGACCTTGCAGATCGCCGACCGGGCCTATATCTTGGCGGACGGGATGATCATGAAGAACGGCTTGCCCAGTGAGATCGCAGAAGACCCCGACATCCGTCGGGTGTATCTGGGCGATCGGTTCAGGTTGGATTGATGGCAGGCCCTTTCCTCTCCCAGCGGCTGGCCCAGAGCCAGACCCTCGCCCTCACCCCAGCCATGCAGCTGAAGCTGAAGCTCTGGCAGATGAACCTGCAGGAGCTGTCGCAGACCATCGAGCGGGAGCTGGAAGAAAATCCCCTGCTGGAGCTGGCGGAGGATGCCGACGACATTCCGACCCTGGAGGCCATCGAGGAGGGCCGCGACTCCGACCTGACCGAGTCCCCGGTGGACCAGGTCTCCGACGGCGGGGATCTGCCCGAGGGGGTGGACATCAGCGACCTGGGACCGATGCTGGACTCGGCAGGCGAGATGAACCCTGAAAGCGATTTAGAAAAATTCACCGAGGAAGGCGTGGCCCAGGTCCAGGAGACGGAGTTGGGGGCCGAGAACAGCTGGGACCAGGATCTGCCCCGCACCAGCAACCTGCCCGAGGAGGACCGGCTCTCCTGGGAGGACCGGCTCAGCGCCTTCGAGTCCCTGCAGGATCACCTGGTCGGCCAGCTCTACGAGACCCTGGAGCATGAAGATCCCCGGGCGCCCCTGGTGGAGCGCCTCATCGACCGGCTGGACCCCAAGGGCTTCCTCCGCATCGACCCCGATCAGCCCTCCGTCGAGGCCACGCCCACGAGCCTAGCCGCGGACCTGGGCGTGTCCCTGGAGGACCTGCTCGCCGCCGTGGAGGTGCTGCAGGAGTTCGATCCCTCGGGCGTGGGCTGCTACACCGTGCAGGAGTCCCTGCTGCTGCAGCTGCGCCACGCGGGCGCTGAGCCCGACGACCTGGCCGTGCGGATCATCCAGGACCACACGGTGCTGCTCTCCCAACGCGACAGCGGGAAGCTGCGCAAGGCCCTCGGCTGCACCGAAGAGGAACTGGCCCATGCCATGGACCAGCTGAAGCACCTCAACCCCTCTCCGGGCCGGGCCTTCGACCCCGAGGGCGAGCGGGTGGTGAAGCCGGACGTGGTGGTGCTGAAGGGCGACGACGGCAACTGGAAGGTCTACCTCAACGACGAGGGGCTGCCCCGGCTGCGGGTGAACGGCGAGTATCCCCGCTTCATGGCCTCCAGCGAAGCCAAGACCGACAAGGACTTCATCCGGGAGCGCTTCCGCAGCGCCCGGGACTTCATCCGCGGCGTGGAAGACCGGAACCGCACCGTCCTGCGCGTCTCCGCCCAGATCGTGGACCTGCAGAAGGAGTTCATCGAGCACGGCATCGAGTACCTGCGGCCCATGGTGCTGCGGGACGTGGCCGAGGCCACCGGCTTCCACGAGAGCACCATTAGCCGCGTGGTGAAGGCCAAGACCATCCACACGCCCCAGGGCCTCTTCGACCTGAACTACTTCTTCTCGGCCCGGCCCAAGGACTCGGATATCTCGGCCACCGTGGTCAAGCACCGCATCAAGGCCCTCGTGCAGGCTGAGGATCCTGCCAAGCCCCTGTCCGACGAGGCCATCGCCGGACTGCTGGAGCGGGACG
>CAIRAS010000007.1 GCA_903876615.1 uncultured Holophagaceae bacterium | reverse complement strand
GTGGCGGACGGCGACCCGCTGGCCATGGACCTCGACCACTGGGAGCCCATCCTCCGCGCGCTCGCCGCAGCCTTCCCCCGGCTCCGGCGCGTCAGCACCTACGCCACCGCGCGCAACCTCCTCGAGAAATCGCCGGCGGAGCTGCGCCGCCTCCAGGATCGGGGCCTCTCACTGCTCTACATCGGCCCCGAGTCCGGGGACGACGAGACCCTGCAGCGCCTGGCCAAGGGCGCCAGCGCCGCCGAGCACGCGGAGGCCGCCCGCCGGGCCCGGGAAGCAGGCCTGGAGCAGTCGCTGATCTTCCTGCTGGGTGCCGGCGGCCGCGAGCGCAGCGAGGCCCATGCCCGCGCCTCCGGGCGCCTGGCCACGACCATGGATCCCCGGTTCCTCTCGACGCTGACCCTCACCGTGGTGCCGGGCACGCCCCTGGCCCGGCTGGCCGAGCAGGGCCGCTTCGAGCTGCCGGATGTTCCGGGGCTGCTGCAGGAGCTGCGCTGGTTCATCGAGGAAGCCCACCCCGCCGCCGCCATCTTCCGCTCCAACCACGCCTCCAACTACCTGCCCATCGGGGGCCGCCTGCCCCGGGACCGGGAGGCCATCCTCGCCGCCATCGATGCAGCGCTCGCCGGCCAGGTGCCGCTGCGGCCCGAGTGGAGCCGAGGTCTCTAGGAATTCGCGCCGGAACTGCGCCAGAATCTTACGTTTTGTAAGATTCTGATGGAAATCACGGAATGGCACTTGATGGGTCATCTACATTGAAGCCGTTCGCACTGCCAGCGGCTTCCCCCTCGTTCATCCGCCCAAGGAGACCCCATGAACCGCTCTGCCCTGCTCTTCGCCTTCGTGTCCGCCCTCAGCCTGACCGCCGCCGACAAGCAGCCCGCGGCGACCTACACCTTCCCCACCTCCGGCGAGAAGGTCTACCAGGCCTACTGCGCCAGCTGCCACGGGGCCAAGGGCCTCGGTGACGGCCCCGTGGCGTCCTCCCTCAAGGCTCCCCTGCCCGACCTCACCACCTTGGCCAAGCGCAACCAGGGCAAGTATCCCGACGCACGCGTCGCCCAGAGCATCCAGGGCGAGAGCATGAGCCATGCCCACGGCACCGCGGACATGCCCGTCTGGGGGCCCGTGTTCCGCACTCTCGACAGCCGTAGCGAAGGCGCCACGAAGATCCGCGTCTACAACCTGGTCAAGCACGTCGAGGGCCTGCAGGCGAAATAGGCCCGGGGCCGCAAACCGATCCTCGGGCAAAACCCACCCCGAGGTAGCCATTCCCTGGCTATAGTGGTTCCCCGGGGGCCCGTCAGCCTGCCCCGGTGGAGGACCCATGCGCACCCGCCCCGCCTGCCGCACCTGGCTGGCAGCCTTTCTCGCTGCAGCACCCCTGGTGGCCCAGACAATTCCCATCGTCGAGAAGACCCTCTCGAACGGCATGCGGCTGGTGATGGTGGAACGCCACGACCAGCCCACCATCTCCCTGGGCTGGATGGCCCGCGTGGGCAGCGCCAACGAGGCCCCCGGCATGACCGGTATCGCGCACCTGTTCGAGCACATGATGTTCAAGGGCACGCGCACCATCGGCACCCGGGACGCGAAGCGGGACGGGGAGCTGAACGACCTGCAGGACCAGATCCAGGTCGGCATCCGGGAGGAGATGGCCGTCCTGCGCGAGCGGCAGCGCCGGGGCGAGATCACCAACATGATGGATCCCAAGGCCCGGACGCCCCGGCTCCAGGAGCTGATCAAGGCCTTTGACCGCCTGGTGGAGGAGCAGCGGGGCCTCGTCGTCAAGGACGAGATGGACAAGATCTACTCCCAGGCCGGCGGCACCGGCCTCAACGCCAGCACCAGCCAGGACCGCACCTTCTACATCACCAGCCTGCCCGCCAACAAGCTGGAGCTGTGGATGTGGCTGGAGTCCGACCGCCTGGCCAATCCCGTGTTCCGGGAGTTCTACAGCGAGCGGGACGTGATCCTCGAAGAGCGCCGCCAGACGCTGGAGAGTCGGCCCGGCGGCATCGTGGGCGAGGCCTTCAATGCCATGACCTGGGCCGCGAACTCCTACCACTGGGAGGTCATCGGCTGGCCCAG
>CAIRAS010000006.1 GCA_903876615.1 uncultured Holophagaceae bacterium | reverse complement strand
TTCGTCTTCGAGCACACCGCCCGCAACCGCTCCAAGGCCTTCTTCAACTTCAGCGGCACCGCCGGCATGTGGCGCGTGGCTGCCATCGCCGACGCCGGGGGCTGGGAGCACGACACCATCACCGAGGATGCGGATCTCTCCTACCGCGCCCAGCTCAAGGGCTGGACCGGTGTCTATCTCAAGGACCTTGTCGTTCCCGCCGAGCTGCCCGTGGAGGTCAACGCCTTCAAGAGCCAGCAGCACCGCTGGGCCAAGGGCAACGCCCAGGTCATCCGCAAGCTGATGACGACCATCTGGAAGTCCGACGAGAGCCTGCACACCAAGCTCGAGTGCTGGTTCCACCTCACGGCCAACTGCAACTACATGCTGATGGTGGTCCTCTCCATCATCATGGTGCCCGCCATGATCTTCCGTGCCGGCACCCCCGTGCCCGTGCTGCTGATGACGGACGGCCCCTTCTTCCTGCTGAACGCGGTCAGCGTGGGCCTCTACTTCGGGCTCTCCCAGCGGGAGCTCACGGACAACACCGGCTGGACCAAGCGCCTGAAGTACATTCCCGGCCTCATGGGCCTCGGCATCGGGCTGGCCCTCAATCAGGCCAAGGCCGTGCTGGAAGGCTTCTTCACCGACGACAAAGAGTTCAAGCGCACCCCGAAGTATGGCGTGGACGCCAAGGGTAACTCCGCCTCCAAGCGGGCCTACAAGGTGCCCAAGAGCCTCATGACCTTCCTGGAGCTCGGCTTCGCTCTCTACTACTTCGGCGCCCTGCTGGTGGCTGTCTACATCCGCAAGTGGGCCTCCGTGCCCTTCCTCTGGCTGTTCTTCAGCGGCTTCTCCTACATGAGCGTGCTGTCCCTCGTCGACGTGAAGCTGTTCCGCCGTCTGGCCATGGAAGAGCCCAACGACGACGCCCAGAGCGCCGCGAACTTCGTCCAGTAGGGAATCCGGCCGATAAGGGCCCATGGCCCGCCCCCCCGGAACCCCCCGCCTCCGCGCAGCCGCCCTGCGATACCGGCCGGAGGCGCCCTTCCAGGATGCTGCCCCCCGGCTGGTGGCCAAGGGCCAGGGCCTCCTGGCGGAGCGCATCCTGGACCTGGCCCGACAGCATGGCGTGACCGTCACAAAGGATCCCGACCTGCTGGCCGCCCTGGACCCCCTGGACATCGACCGCCTGATCCCCCCGGAGCTCTTCCAGGCCGTGGCGACCCTGCTAGCCGCCCTCTACCGCGCGAACAAGAGCCTCCTCCCGCCACCCGCCTGAGCTCCCCGTGATTGACCTGCACTGCCACACCCTCCACTCCGACGGCACCGACACGTCCGAGGGGCTGGCCCTGCTCGCGGAGGAAGCCCGGCTGACGGCCCTGTGCCTCACGGACCATGACACCCTGGGCGGCATCCCCGCCTTTCTGGGCATGCAGAGCCAGGTCAAGGTCCGCCTCCTGGTGGGCACCGAGCTCAGCTGCATGTTCCTGGGGCAGTCCCTGCACGTGCTGGGCCTCCTGGTGAACCCGGAAGATGCCCTCTTCCAGACCCGCCTGATCGAACTGCGCGGCCGCCGGGAGGACCGGAACCGCCGCATGCTGATCCGCCTCGCGGAGCTGGGCTACCCCATCACCCTCGAGGAAGTCCAGGCCCAGGCTGACTCCCCCCTGCTCTCCCGGGTCCACTTCGCCAAGGCCCTGGCCCGGCGGGGCTATGTGCGCCGGCCCCCCGAGGCCTTCGAGCGCCTCATCGGCGACGACTGCCCGGGCTTCGTCCCCCGCCAGGAGCTCACGCCCTACGAGGCAGCCCGCTGGATCCGCGAAGCCGGCGGCGTGCCGGTGGTGGCCCATCCCGGACGCTTCGACGGTGGCCGCTTCCGCTGGGATGAGGCCATGGTGGACCTCCAGCGGGAGGGTCTCGAGGGCCTGGAGGCCTACTACGGCGAATACCGCGCCGCCGAGCAGAAGTATTTCCTGAACCTGGCCACCCGCCTGGGCATGGTCGCCACCGGCGGCAGCGACTACCACGGCGCCAACAAGCCCGGCCTGCGCCTGGGCCGCGGCCGCGGCGGCCTGCAGGTGCCCGATGACCTGCTCGAGAAGCTGGAGACCCGGCAGCGGCTGGGCAGCTATCACTAGGACCAGGTCCCTTCCCTTCATGAAAACAGCGCATGGTGCTTGGAGCGCGCGGGGAGTGCCGCTAGGCTGAGACTCCAGAGGCCTTCATGTCCAACCGGATCCTCCTCGTGGAGGACGACCCCATCAATGTGAAGTTCATCAAGACGGTGCTCGTCAAGAAGGGCGGCTACGACGTCGTGGTGTCCGAGGAGGTTGACGAGATCCTGCGCCTGGCCCGAGAGGGCGACCTCGCGGCGATCATCATGGACGTGAGCCTCTCCCGCTCCAGCTACGAGGGGCAGAAGGTGGACGGCATCTTCATCACCCAGCTGCTCAAGCGGGATCCCGCGACCCAGGGGATCCCCGTGCTGCTGGCCACGGCGCACGCCATGTTCGGCGACCGCGAGAAGTATCTGGAAGTCACCGGTGCCGAGGGCTACCTGGCCAAGCCCATCCACGATCCATCCCACCTGATCGAGGCCGTCCAGGCCGTGGTCAAGGCCTGAGCATGGCTGTGAAACCCGCACCACTGGCCGCCTACCGGCTGCTGATCGAGTATGACGGCGGCAAGTTCCAGGGCTGGCAGAAGCAGGGCGCCCGCCAGACCCGGGAGGG
>CAIRAS010000005.1 GCA_903876615.1 uncultured Holophagaceae bacterium | reverse complement strand
GATTCACGACCCGGATCGCGAGAGCGCCCAGCTCCAGGCCCGGCGCGAGTGGGCCCAGGAAGCAGGCCTGGACATCCAGGGCGTCGAGGATGTCTTCCGCGCCGTCCTCAGAGCCAGCCGGGCAGCTCAGGGGAAGTAGAGCGAGAGATTCCAACCGCGAAGACCACGAAGACCACGAAAAAAGAGGGGCGCTCTTCTTCGTGGTCTTCGTGGTGAGTCTTGGTCTTTAGGCGCCGAAGCGCTTGGAGACCTCGGACCACTTGATGTTCTCGACAAAGGTTTCGATGTATTTGGCGCGGGCGATGCCGTAATCCACCATGAACGCGTGCTCCCAGCTGTCGAGCACCACGAGCAGATCCTGCTCGATGGGCAGGCCCAGGTGGTGCTCGGCGACGAAGTAGGTGTGCAGCTTGCCGTCGCGACGGTTGCGGGTGAGCAGGGCCCAGCCGGGGCCGCCCATGGCCGTGGCCTTGAGGTCGGCAATGACCTTGTCCTGGCCGCCGGCGGCATCGAAGGCGGCCTTCAGGCCGGCGCTGACCGTGTTGTCGGCGCCTAGGTTCTCGAAGTAGAGCTCGTGCAGGAAGGAGCCATTGAAGGCCACGGCCTCGCGGCGCTTCAGCTCGCTGAACTCGTTGAACGAGTAGTTCGGCTTGGTGTTGTCCACCGTGGCCAGCCGCTCCTCGATCTCGTTGAGCTTGGCGACGTAGCCCTTGTAGAGCGTGAAGTGCTGGTCCAGCTGGGCATCGCTCAGCCCTTTGAGGGCGCCGCCCTTGAGGTGGTCATAGGATTTAGCGGTGTAGGCCATGGGAATCTCCTGGAGTGCGCGGGGCGCGGATGAGTAGTTTACCAAAAAAGTCGGAATTAGGGCAGCCCGGTACCGTCAGGCGTTTCCCTCAGGACGGCCAGTGGGTCCAGGCGACGGGCGCGGGCCAGCGGCCGGGGACTTCGGCGTGGTTGGAGACAAGGGCGGCGATGGAACTGTCGTCCGGAATCAGGTAGCGCAGGGCCAGCACGGCGGGCAGGCGGTCTTCAGGGCCAGCGGTACCCCGGTCCACGGCTGGGGCGATCCGGGTGCCGTTCGCCAGCTCCAGTTCCAGGCGATCCGGGAAGTCCTGGAGCGCCGCCAGGCGCTGATCCCGGATAGCGTCCGGGAACCCCAGCATCAGGGTTACGGCCAGGGACCAGCCGCCGGACTCTCGGCGGGGCGCGAGCACGGCGAAGGAGGCCCGGGCCTCGGCCAGTTCCTCCCGATCCGTGGTTTCAACCGTCTTGCCCTCGGCCCAGAGCGTCTCGATCACCTGGTCTTCGACACTCTCGGCGGTCTCGGGCTGAAAGCTGATGCCTTCAGCGAGGTCCAGGCGCAGCCCCGCCTGGCGGGCGAGAAAGCCCTTCCGGGCGAGGAAGCGCTCATGCTCCGTGGCGGGGTCGAAGGCCAGGTTCATGACGGCCTCAGACGTGCTTCGCGATGTCCGCGTCGGGGGCGGCCATGGTGCCGGTCTGCAGCCGCGTGAGGGCGTCCTGGAAGCGGCCGGCGTGGAAGCGCTCGACCTTGGCCAGGGTCTCGAACCAGGCGGCGATCTCGGCAAAGCCTTCTTCCCGAGCCAGGCGGGCGAACTCGGGATACATGTCGGTATATTCGTAGGTCTCGCCGGCCACCGCGGACTTCAGGTTGGTCAGCGTGTCACCCAGGGGCAGGCCCGTGGCGGGATCGCCAGCCTGGGCCGCCAGATACATGAGGTGCTTCAGGGCGTGGCCGGTCTCGCCGTCGGCGCTGTGCTTGAAGAGCGCGGCCACCTCGGGCAGGCCCTCCTTCTCGGCCACCTGGGCCATCCAGGTGTAGCGGCGGTTCGCCTGGCTCTCGCCTGCAAAGGCGGCCTTGAGGTTCTGGTGGGTCTTGGACTCGGTGAAGGACATGGTGTCTCCTTGGGGGGCCGCAGTGCGGCGGCCTCAAGGTAGAGCCATTGCCGTGCCAAAGCAATAAGCCAAATCATTGAATGATTTTCATAATTTACAAGCCTCACGACCCGGTGTTTTTCTCGGCGGGCCGTGAGTGATTTTCTCGAAATGCCGAGACTTGGCTCAGGCCTTGTCGGCTTCGGCAGGGGTCTCGGTCCCCTCGTCTTCCGGTTCGTCGCCCTCGGGAATGTCATTGCCGAGGGCGTCCTTCTTGAGGGCCTTCTTCTGCAATTTTTCTTCCTTCTTCTTGATCCGGGCCAGATCCTTCTGACGCTTCTCGAAGTTGTAGTTGGG
>CAIRAS010000004.1 GCA_903876615.1 uncultured Holophagaceae bacterium | reverse complement strand
TTCTTCAGCAACGGCCTCGACGCGGAATACAGCGTCATCGGCCGCGTGGCGCGCCGCATCTGGGCCATCGCCATGAAGGAGAAGTACGGCGCCAACGACCGCAGCCAGAAGCTGAAGTACCACATCCAGACCAGCGGCCGCTCCCTGCACGCCCAGGAGATCGACTTCAACGACATCCGCACGACCCTCCAGGCCCTCTACGCCATCTATGACAACTGCAACAGCCTGCACACCAACGCTTACGACGAGGCCATCACCACGCCGACCGAAGAGAGCGTGCGCCGGGCCATCGCCATCCAGCTCATCATCAACCGCGAGCTGGGCCAGGCCAAGAACGAGAACCCGCAGCAGGGCGCCTTCCTCATCGAGCAGCTCACGGAGCTGGTGGAGGAGGCCGTGCTGGCCGAGTTCCGCCGCATCAGCGACCGCGGCGGTGTGCTGGGCGCCATGGAGACCATGTATCAGCGCGGCAAGATCCAGGAAGAGTCCATGCAGTATGAGCACCTCAAGCACAGCGGGGAGCTGCCCATCGTCGGCGTGAACACCTTCCTGAATCCCCAGCCCCCCGAGCTGGGCGCGCCGGAGCTGATCCGCAGCACTGAGGCCGAAAAGCAGCAGCAGATTGACAATCTGGCTGCCTTCCACGCCCGGAACGCCGACGTGGCCCCCGCCGCCCTCCTGCGCCTCAAGGAAGTGGCCCGCGCCGGTGGCAACCTCTTCGAGGAGCTGCTGAACGCCGCCAAGGTCTGCAGCCTGGGTCAGATCAGCCAGGCTCTCTACGAAGTGGGTGGGCAGTACCGGAGAAACATGTAAGCGACCGTCGGGTGGCGGAGTGGAGGGCGTGAAGCCCGCCACAAAGCCGGGACCCGACGCGGAGCTTATGCCACGCACGCCGCCCGGTGAACCTCGACCCTCCCCGGCGTATCATGTACCCCGCATGTTCCGCCTCGCCCTGATCCTTCCCCTCGCCGCCCTGGCGCTCCTCGCCGGGTCGCCGAGGTCTGCCGTGAAGCCCGGCGCCACCTACCTCTACACCTACTACGACAAGCAGGGCCGGCTGATCATCAACAACCTGCCGCCCAGCTACATGAAGGGCCAGGGCCTGGTGCTCAAGAGTGTCGGCGTGGGCAAGGTCCGCCTCGCGGTGACCCCCGCGGAGATGGCCAAGGCCCTGCGGAGCCCCGAGCTCATCGCCTTGGTGGATGAGATCTCGTCGGCGGAAGGTGTGGACACCCACTTGGCCCGGGCCATCATCCAGGCTGAGAGCGCCTTCAACTACCGGGCCCGCTCCCGCGCCGGGGCCCTGGGCCTCATGCAGCTCATGCCCTCCACGGCAGAGCGCTTCGGGGTCCTGGATCCCTTCGATCCCCGCCAGAACATCAACGGCGGGGTGAAGTACCTGAAGTGGCTGCACACCTACTATGAAGGCGACCTCACCAAGGTGGTGGCGGCCTACAATGCCGGTGAGGGCGCCGTGAACCGCCACAAGGGCATTCCCCCCTTCCGCGAGACTCAGGCCTATGTGCCCAGGGTCCTGGACCTCTACCGCCGCAAGGCCGTGCAGCCGGATCCGAAGCTGGCGGGCAGCATGGCCCTCCTGCAGAAGGGCCGGGGCGGCTTCAAGGTGGAGGACGAGAAGACCGTCCCCGAGCCCACCCCCCAGCAGCAGGCCGCCACCCGGATCTACCAGTGGACGGATGCCAACGGCCGCATTCAGATCAGCGACCAGCCTCCGCCCAAGGGCACGCCCGGCGTGAAACCCTACGGAGCACCCTGAGTCAGGCCTCGCCGGGTTTCTGCTTCAGGGCTGCCAGATAGGCCTCGAGGGCTTCCAGGGAGGCCTGGAAGCAGGCCTGCAGTCGGGCCTCCAAGTCCGGACCTGCCTCGGCGGAGCCGTCTCGGCCCAGGGCCTCGAGGTCCGCGGCCAGGTAGCGCAAGGTCTTCGCGCCCAGGGCTCCGGCACCGCCCTTCAGGGCGTGGGCCGCCCGGGAGAGCTCCTCGGCGTCGCCCTGGGCGGCCGCGGTGACGATGTCGTTGAGGCGGCGGGGCGTGTCATCCCGGAAGATCTCCAGCATCTCTTCGAGGAGCGTGTGGCCACCGTCATCGAGTTCCACCAGGTTCTGGAGGGTGATGAGGTCCAGCAGATCCGAGGGCGACATGGGCAACTCCTGGCACCCATGCTGAGGCAGGCGGGTCCATTCGTCCAACAGGATGCAGTAGGCTGGGGTTATGGACGCGACCCACCCGATGACTCCCGCCGAGACAGCCCTCTCCCTCCTGTTCCGGAAATTGCACCCGCACCTTGAAGATGCGGCCCATGCCCTGGCTTCCGGCGGGGCCCGGCGGGACCTGGAACGCCTGCATCTGAAGCTCCTGACGGCGCGGCTCAAGACGGTCGAGGTGCTGGGGGTAGAAACGGAACCCCTGGCCGAGGCAAACCCGCTCAGGGAAATTCTGGACACCCTGGCCGCCAACCTCACTCCTGTGGGTGAGAGCTACCGGCAGAGCCTGGTGCTCACCCAGCTCTGCCTCGAAGAGGCTCCGGCCGAGCTGCTGCCCCATGTGCCCGAGGGCACCCTGGCGGGTTCATCCTGGGGACCACGCATGGCCGCCTTCCTGGCCCGGCTGGAAGAGCCTGGTTTCCAGGCCCACCAGCGCTGGGAGGCGATCCCGGAAGACATCGGCGAAACCGAGGAAGGGTAGCCCCGCTTTTTTCTAGACGTTTCGGCCTGGTTTGTCGCTATTGCACAAGGCCCCTTGAAAAACTCGCCGTCTCGGGGCAGGTTTACTATAGAAAAACACCTAAGCTCTTCTCGGCGGGTCCAACCGTCCAAACCTGCGCCGGGGTAAGCTTCAGCCTCGATCGGGAGTCCCCATGCGTCCCTTCCTCTTTGCGCTCATGGTCAGCACCCTGCTCCCCGGCCAGGGGGTCGTCCAGTACGCCCCCAAGGTGGATCCCAGGCTGCCGCCCTACGCGGCGACCCAGGCTGTGGATGCCACCCTCGAGGTGATCGGGTCCGACTCGCTGACCGATGTCTGGGAGGAATGGAAGACCGCCTTCCTGGTGGTGCAGCCCAAGGCCCGGTTCAAGGTCACCCAGACCCTGTCCACCATCTCGGTGAAGGCCCTGATGGACGGAACCGTGCCCCTGATCCACCTGCCCCGGGAGCTCACGCTCGCCGAGCACCAGGCCTTCGAGAAGAAGTACGGCTACCCCCCGACCAAGCTGGTGGTCTGCTTTGATGCTTTCATCGTGTTCGTGAACAAGGGGAACCCGATCAAGGAGATCGGGATGGACCAGCTGGACGCGGCCTTCTCCACCACCCACAACGGGGGCTTCCGCAAGGATCTGCCTGTGGAGACCTGGGGCGATTTGGGCGTGCGGGGGGACTACGCGGGGCGGCCCATCCATCCCTACATGCGGGCCGAGGGCACCGCGGCCCGCGGCACCATCCGCGACCTGGTGCTGCTGAAGGGCCAGTACAAGTCCACCGTGAAGGACTCCCTGGACTGGCCCGGCATCACCGAAGGGGTCATGACGGATGCCGCGGGCATCGGCATTGCCACCCTGGCCAACTGGCTCATCCACGTGAAGGTGTTGCCGGTGGCCCCGCTGCAGACCAAGGAGGCCGTGCCCCCCAACCAGGAGAACGTGGTGACCGGCCGCTATCCTCTGGCGCGGACCTACTACTTCTACCTCAACCGCGAGCCCGGGAAGGCCCTGCCGGTGCCCCTCTCGGAGTTCCTGAACTTCGTCTACTCGCAGGAGGGGCAGGCCGCCGTGACCCAGGCGTCCATCTACCCGCTGCCCGCGGACATCGCCCAGATCTATCGCAAGCGCCTCCGGAGCAACTGACCGGGTCGGAACTCCCAGGAAAGGCCTCCGTTCAGCCCCCTGCTTCTGTCATTCGATGCCCCGCAGGTGTCATCCATCGATCCGGATGCACCAAGCCCCACAGAGAGGTATCTCCTGGTGTGGACGGATAGCCCGCCCCCACCCAGGAGTCACCCATGAGCACCCATCCCCTTCGTCTTGCCGCCCTCGCCGTAGCCATGCTGACCCTCGGCGTGGCCCTCTCCGCCCAGGGCCCTGGCTTGGGTCCCCGCCATGGCATGGACCGCGGTCCCGGCATGAAGGGCCTCCGCCTCACCGAGGACCAGCAGACCCAGGTGAAGGCCATCCATGAGCGTCACCAGGCCGCCTTCAAGGCCAAGGGCGAGGCGGCCCGAGCCGCCCACGAGGCCATGCGCACCGCCATGGCGGATGCCGCCACCGATGCCAAGACCCTGCAGGCCCTGCACGACCAGGCGTCCGCCGCCCAGTTCCAGATGATGCTCGAGCACCGGGCCCTGCGGCAGGAGATCCTGCCCCTGCTGACGGCTGAGCAGAAGACCAGGTTCGAGAAGGGCCCCATGGGCATGGGCCCCGGCGGCGAGCGTGGCATGGGTCCTCGCGGCAAGGGCGGCATGGGCATGGGGCGCGGCCCTGGTGGCCCCGGCATGATGGGGCAGGACTGCCCCTCCGCGAAGCCCTGACGAGCCCGGTATCCTGAGGGACCATGCGCGCCTCTGCGGTCCTGCACACCACCTCCCAGCAGCTGCGGCGCCCCCGAACCTGGGGCGCCGCACTGCTGTTTGGCCTGGTGTGGAACGGGGCCCGCATGCTCCTGGGCGGCCCCGAGCCGGGCCTGCTCGGGGCCCTGGTGCCGGTCCTCTGGGTGGCGCTCTTCATGGTGCTGGTGCCGCTGCCCTGGCAGTGGACCGGCGATGACGCCCCCATGGCCAGTGTGCTGCGCGGAGCGGCCCAGGCCCTGCCCTGGATGGCCGCGCTCACCCTGGGGGTCCTGCTGCTCCTGGGCTCGGTAGCGCCCAAGCCGATGCCTGGGCGGAGCATGGGCCCTGGCATGGGTCCCGGCATCGGCATGATGGAGCGCGGCCCCCAGTTCCGGGGCATGCACCCACCCCCGGAGGAGGCCCGCTGGCTGGCGATCCATCCCCGGCTCTGGCTGCTGGGCCTGGCGCACTTCTCCTTCGGGCTGCTCCTGGGCTGGATCCTGGCGGGCCGCGAGCGGGCCGAGCTCCAGGCGCTGGCAGCGCAGCAGGCGGCCGGCGAGGCCAAGGCCCGGGCTCTGCAGAGCCAGATGAATCCCCATGTGCTGTTCAACGCCATCAGCGCCCTCACGGAGCTGGTGCGCGAGGACCCCCCGGCGGCGGAGCGCGCCCTGGTCAGCTTGTCGGACCTGCTGCGCGCCCTGCTGGAGCACGGCTCGCGCCTGCGGGCGCCCCTGGGCGATGAGCGCCGCCTGGTCGAGCACCACCTCGCTCTGGAGCGGCTCCGCCTGGGGCATCGCCTCCGGGAGAGCTGGGACTGGCCCGAGGCTCTGGACGCACTGGAGATCCCGCCCCTCATGGTGCAGCCCCTGGTGGAGAACGCCCTCAAGCACGGCGTTTCCGTGGCCGTGGGCGGCGGCAGCCTGGACGTGCGCATCAGCCGGGAGGCCAACCTGCTCCGGGTGCGCGTAGCCAACACGGGACCCGCGCCCGTACCGGCCGAAGGCGCCGGCATCGGCCTGAAGAATCTGCGGGAGCGGCTCCGTCTCCAAGGCGCCCCAGCGGACGCGCTGCGCCTCACCCGCGAGGGTGATTGGACCGTCGCCGAGCTGAAGCTCGAGGTGCCCGCATGAGCGGCTCAGCCCTGCGCGTCCTGGTGGCTGAGGACGAGCCCTTCAACCTGCGGCGACTCACGCGGCTGCTGCGGGAGGCGGGCTGCGAGGTCGTCGCGGAGCTGGAGGACGGTCCCTCGGTGCTGGCGTGGCTGGCCCAGGGCGAGCCCGTGGATGCGCTGTTCCTGGACATCCAGATGCCCGGGCTCACGGGCCTGGACCTGGCGGCGGAGCTGGCCCACGCGGTCCCCGTGGTGTTCGTCACGGCCTACGCCGAGCACGCCGTGCGGGCCTTCGAGCAGGCCGCCACGGACTACCTGCTGAAGCCTGTCACCGCCGAGCGGCTGGCGGCTACCCTGCAGCGCCTGCGCGCTCCGGCCCCCCGCGACCCGAGCCGGCCCGCGGGACCCTTTCGTGTGCCCGTGAAGGCCGGCGAGGGCCTGGTGCTGGTGGACCTGGCCAAGATCACCCACTTCAGCTTCGAGGAGGGCGCGGTGCTGGCCTTCCTGGGCGAGCCCCTGCGCACCACCTGGAAGACCCTGGCCGAGGCCGAGCAGGCCCTGGGGGATCGCGTGGTGCGCGGTCACCGTCACCTGCTGATCCGACCCGAGGCCGTGGTGGGCCTGCGCGCCGGTGAATCCGGCCGCCTGCTCGTCCGCCTCACCGGCAACGTCGAGCTCGAAGTAAGCCGTGGCGCCGCACCGGCCTTCAAGGCGAGGCTGGGGCTGGCGTAGCGCCGACTGGGATGAAAAAGCCCACCACCGATGAACACCGATAAAAGCTGATAAACACCATCGGTGTCCATCGGTGGTTACAGTTCTTTTCGGAATCGCCAGAGAAGCCCCCTTGTTCCACTCCCCCGAACCACCTCCTGCGCCTAGACTCGAAGCCCCGGCCAACCCGCACCCGGCTTGGACCTGGACGCTGTGACCCGTGCAGAGGGTCCTTGAATGCTGGACCTGAAGCAAAGTGACCTCATCTGACGCCCGCTCGTGCGTAAGATGCCACAAACCCCATGAGGCCCATGAGTACTGAGACACCCGCAAAGACCGGCTACAAGGCGCCATGGAGCAAGTCCCTGAAGGGGATCTCCTGGGGCTTCACGATTCTGATTCTTGGCCTCGTGGTGTTTGCATCAAGGCCGAAGATCAACCCTGTCGTAGCCATACCCCTGGGGATTCTCCTCCTAGCGGCACCCTTCACCATTCGCGGCTACCGCATCACGCCAGATGCGTTGCGGGTACATCGGCTGTTCTGGGATACGACCGTGCCGCTCGCGGAGCTCCAGTCTGCGGAGTTCAATCCGACGGCCATGAAGGGGAGCACCCGAACCGGAGGCAATGGGGGCCTGTTCTCCTTTTCGGGCTATTTCAGCAACAAGGCCCTGGGGGAGTACCGGGCCCTCGTGACCAACCCCGCGCTGTCTGTCGTGCTTCAGTTTCCGGCCGGGACGATCGTGGTCTCTCCCGAGTCACCTGAGACCTTTGTCCAGACCATCCTGGCGCTAGCCAAGCGATGAAGCTGGCCCCCAAGGCTGTCATTCCCGCTTGAAACCATTTCTTTGGGCTCAATTTTCATCCATTTTTCTTGATGTGCATCCGTGTCCATCGGTGGCCGGCGAACAGGCAAGCTCTACTCGCCGTCCATCACGGTTCATCGCTGGTTAACCAGTCCGCCGCGGAAACCCGAACGGCCTATCCCCTTAATCCCCTGCATCCCTGTAAAAACTGCTTTTTTGGACAGGGATGAAGGGGATAAGAGAAAAAGCAGGTTGGGAGTTGAGCCGTGAGTTTGCGGGATGGTCTTGGAGACGGTCTTGCCCTCCGGCATCCCTGTTGAAACGGCTTGTGGGACCGGCGATGAACGGGGAGGGGAAAGCCAGTCCCGACGCGACCCGCCACCCATCCCTCTGGCCAAGGCCCTCGGGCTGTCTACACTTCCGCGATGAGCTCGATCTCGACTTTGGCGCCGCGGGGGAGGGCTGCCACCTGGACGGTGCTGCGGGCGGGCTTGGCGCCGCCGAGGGTCTTTTCGTAGACGGCGTTGAAGGCGGCGAAGTCACCGAGGTCTGTGAGGAACACCGTGGTCTTCACCACGCGGTCCCAGCTGGTGCTGGCGGCGGCGAGGACGGCGCTGAGGTTCTTCAGCACCTGCTCGGTCTGGGCTTCGATGGGGCCCGTCACCATCTCCATGGTCTCGGGGACCAGGGGGATCTGGCCGGCGGTGAAGAGGTGGTTGCCCGAGATCTTGGCCTGGCTGTAGGGGCCGATGGCGGCGGGGGCGGCGGGGGTCGAGATCGTGCGCATGGAAAACTCCAGGAAACGGCAAGCCAATAACCATACCCCGGAAAGCCGAATTTAGGGATCTGGCTGGGCCTTGGTCAGTGCTTCTTGCCCCAGCGGCGCTTCTTGTGGCGCCAGTTGCGGCCGGGCTTGGGGGCGGGCTGGAGGGGGGCGTCGAAGGGCGAGGCGGGTTGTTCCAGTTCGGGCTCGCCGTCCCCCTCGCCATCATCCATGCGCCGGGGGCCTTCCTCGATCTGCTGCTGCACCCACTGGGCTGTCCGGTGCATGAGGGCCGCCAGGCAGAGGCTGGTCTCGATGCGGGCATAGGGCAGGGGGCCCAGCTGGGTGAACACCGAGGGGTCCGGCGGGATCACGCGCGGGATGACCACCTCGGGCAGCGGCATGGGCAGGGCGTCGTAGGCCTCCTCGGGCAGGCTGCGCCAGGGCTCCGGCTGGGCCTGCTCCTGCTTGAGCAGGTCGGCGACGGTCTGGCGCTTCTTGGGAGGACGGCCCCGCTTCTTGGGGGCGGCCACGGCGGCGGCGTCCAGGGCCGTCTGGAGGGCCTTGAGGACCTCTTCGCGACTCTTGCCGCGCAGGTCGAAGAGCAGCCAGGGATCACGGTCCAGGGCCTCGGCCATGACGTAGCAGACGGCGGCCACGTGCTTGCAGGGGTTGGCCCAGTCCGGGCAGTCGCAGTGGGTCTGCAGCTCCTTGGGCACGCGGGGGTAGAGGCTGGCGCCCGCCTCGCGGAAGGTCTCGTCCAGGCCCTGGGGCATCTCGCCGGCCAGGAGCGAGGCCACGAAGCGGCTCTCCAGGGCGATGCGGTCCAGGGCCTTCTCCCACTGGGCCGAGGTGAGGGCGGGCAGGCCCAGGGTCACGTTGTAGGTCTTGCGGCCGTGGACCCGGGCCTGGATCTCGCCGGGCTGTACGCCGAAGTGGGAGACATGGCCGTCCTCGGCGTATTTCTTCCCGCGGGGCAGCCGGTTCTCGTAGTCGTCCCCGAGCTTCTCGAGACCCTGGATCCAGAGGCGGCCCCACCAGGTGGCCCCGAAGCGGTCGGCGTGGCTCATCATGGCGCCACCTCCTTGGTGGTGCGCCGCACGGGCTTGGGCGCAGGTTCCTCGCCGTTGCCTTCATCCGGGTCCAGCAGCTCGGCGTCGGGATCCAGGGCCACCAGCTGGCGCAGGGCGTCGTCGTCGAGTTCGGTGAGCCAGCCTTCACCGGAGCCGACCACGCGGTCCGCGAGGTCGCGCTTGGACTCGAGCAGCGCGTCGATCTTCTCTTCCAGGGTGCCGATGGTGACCAGCTTGTGGACCTGCACGTTCTTGGTCTGGCCGATGCGGTAGGTGCGGTCCGTGGCCTGGTCCTCCACGGCGGGGTTCCACCAG
>CAIRAS010000003.1 GCA_903876615.1 uncultured Holophagaceae bacterium | reverse complement strand
CGGTGGAAGGCCAGGCCGTCGTAGAAGCCGGCCTCGATGAGCTTCACGAAGTTGGCCACGGTGCCCGGGGCCTCCTTGGAGAACAGCTCGATGTTGATGTCGCCTTTGTCGGTCTGCAGCAGGGCTCGGGTCATGGTCCACCTCTCATGGTCAATCCCCCAGGATAGGATCCCCTGCCCCGGCCGTCAGCAGGAAGTTCCTGGGGCCTTGCCCGTCAGCGGCGGAAACACCGGGAAGGGAACCGGCGACCTCTGAGACATCGGCCGCCATTCAGCGGATCATGAAGAGCTCCCGGGATCGATGCGGTGCAGCGAGGAGCTGGAAATGAAGGTGATCGGAATCGTGGGCTGGAGCGGCAGCGGGAAGACCAGCCTGGTGGTCCAGGTCCTGCCAATCCTGAAGGAGCGTGGGCTCAGGGTCTCGACCATGAAGCACGCCCACCACCGCTTTGACGTGGACAAGCCGGGCAAGGACTCCTTCCGGCACCGGGAGGCCGGGGCTTCCGAGGTCCTCGTTGTCACCTCCTCCCGCTGGGTGCTGATGCACGAGTCCCGGGACGAACCGGAGCCCAGCATCGAGTCCCTGATCGAGCGCATGACCCCCGTGGACCTGCTCCTCATCGAGGGCTTCAAGACCCACCACCACCCCAAGATCGAGATCTACCGGGAGTCCGAAGGCAAGGCCCTGCTCTGCCCCGAGGACCCCGGGATCGTGGCGGTGGCCAGTGATGTTCAGCTCACAGACCTGAAGGTTCCCTGTCTGGATCTGAATGACCCGGGCGCCGTGGCCGCGTTCATCCTCCTCCACACAGGATTCGCACCGCCCTGCCCTGAGGAATAAGGACCCCCTCTCTCAGGTCAGGTCAGCCGGCAGCAAACAAGATCAGCCCCCTGGAACGGACCAGGGGGCTGATGAGAGCGACCCGTGGGGACTTCTTCGGGGTGCAGGAGGATCAGGGAAGGACCTGGGTCATGGCCTTGGACGCCTTCTTGAACTCCTGGATGCCCTGGCCCAGAGACTTCCCAAGCTGCGGGAGCTTGGCGGGACCAAAGAAGATCAGCAACGCAATGCCAATCAGAAGGATTTCCGTCATGCCGAGGTTGCCCATGGATCCGGTGAATTCGGCTGAGTCTCTGCGGGTCGAGCATCTCCCGCTGCTGCTCCGCAGAGACAAACACGACGTTTCATCCGATCATGGAGCGTGATCCAACCTACCGAATTTCCCGAAACCCCGGCACCCCTGGCCAACCCGATTCGCCCTGATGAAGGGTGCCAAGCGGCCTCACCTCCGACACCCGATTTGGAGCTGGCTCACGAATGGAATTCCGGCAAAGCTCCTAGCTCTTTTATCAACCACTTCCGCGAGCTGCTCGACATGATCAAGTTCGAGCACACCGTGTTCGCGCTGCCCTTCGCGCTGCTCGGCGCGCTGGGCGCGGCACAGGGCCTGCCGCCCCTGCGGACGGGACTCTGGATCCTGGCCGCCATGATCGGCGCCCGCACCTCAGCCATGACCTTCAACCGCCTGGTGGACGTGGACCTGGATGCGGAGAACCCCCGCACCGCCAGCCGCGCCCTGCCCGCGGGCCGGGTCTCGAAGCTGGGCGCCATGCTGCTCCTGGGAGCGGGCGTCGTGCTCTTCGGTCTCGCAGCGGGCGCCCTGGGTCCGCTGACCTGGGCGCTCTCGCCGCTGGCCCTGGTCATCATCCTCGGATACTCCCTCTGCAAGCGCTTCACAGCCTGGGCCCACGTGGTGCTCGGGCTGTCCCTTGCGGGCGCGCCGCTGGGCGCCTGGATCGCCGTGTCCGGCCGGATCGAGGCCCCGGCCCTGTGGCTGTCCGGGGGCGTCCTGGCCTGGACCGCAGGGTTCGACATCATCTACGCCCTGCAGGACGAGGGCTTCGACCGAGCCCGTGGGCTCCATTCGATTCCCTCGAAGCTCGGGGTGCAGCGGTCGCTGCTGCTCTCCCGGTTCCTCCATCTGGTGGCCCTCGCCTGCTGGGCCACCTTCAACCACCTCATGGGCGGCCACCTCTGGCCCTGGGCGGCCTGGGCCACGGTGGTGGTCATGCTGGGTCGGGAGCAGTGGCTGGTGCGCAGCGGCGACCTCTCGCGCATCGACCAGGCCTTCTTCACCCTCAACAGCCTGGTGGGGCTCGTGTTCTTCCTGGGGCACGCCATGGAATACGTGTTGGCCCGGACGCTTCAGGCCGGGGTCTAGTTTTCGTCAAGACTTCAGCAATCGCCACTCCTGGACGTCCCAGGTATGCTGGAGGGCCATGCCTACGCCCAAACCCGCCAGCCGCCGAGCCCTGCGTCTCAGCCGCCCAGATTCCATGCGCTGGCTCACAGTCATGGTCGTGTTCAGCCATCGCACCTTCCGCTGGTCCCTGACCCGCCGCAAGATGCTCTGGGCCATCGGTCTGGTGCTGGGCTTTTGGGCCCTGGCCATGATCGGCTCGGGCTACGGTTTCTGGGCGACCAAGAAGATCATGAGCTTTGGCCGCCTGCAGAAGGAGACCCAGGAGCAGCAGGATCAGCTGCGCTCCTCTCTCGATCAGGCCCAGGCCCTGGAGAACGAGGTGACGGCCCTGCGCAAGCAGCACACCGAGCTCATGCGGCTGCTGGACCCCAAGGCTCCCGCCGGCTCGGCCCTACCCGCCCCACCGGGCCAGCCCTCCTCGGCCCCGGTGCCCCCGGGCACCCAGGAGAAGCTCTCCCGCCTCCGCCAGGACCTCGACTACACCGCCAAGCAGGCCGCCGTGGTGCGGGCCCGCATGGAACCCGTCATCCGGGCCTGGTCCCACACGCCGTCGATCCCCCCCACCGCGGGCTACCTCAGCTCCGGGTTCGGCGTGCGCCTCAGCCCCTTCATGCGCAAGAACGAGTCCGATGATGGCCTCCTCGGTTATCACTCCGGCATCGACATCAGCAATAACCTCGATACCCCCGTGCAGGTCACCGCGGATGGAGAGGTGGTGGAGGCCGGCTGGATGGACCGCTACGGCTGGGGCGCCCGGGTGCGTCACTCCGCCGAGCAGGAGACGCTCTACGCCCACCTGAACCACCTCAACGTGGTCCTGGGCCAGCGGCTCTCGCGCGGCGACATTCTCGGGACCATGGGCCGCTCCGGCAACGCCACCGGCGTCCATCTGCACTACGAAGTCCGCCGGAACGGTCAGCCCGTGAATCCTCAGCCCTACCTCCGCCTCCAGCGCCAGTGGCTCCAGGCCATCCGCAAGTCCTGATCGAAGGAGTGCCCCATGGGTTTCTTCAACAGCAAGCCCAAGCCTGAGCCGGCCCCCGCCATCCACTCCCTCCTCGGCAAGGACGTGCTCCTCCGAGGGGAGATCCACACCGGCGGCCGCAGCTTCCGCATCGAGGGCACCGTGGAAGGCACCATCCACTCGGTCGGGGAGGTCTCCATCGCCCCCGGCGGACTGGTGACCGGCACCATCCTGGCCAAGCATCTGGTGGTCACGGGGCGCGCCATCGGCGTCATGAAGATCTCGGACTGCCTTGAGATCCACGGCACCGGCTACGTGGAGGGTGAAGTCGAGGTCGGTTCCCTCGTGGTGGACGAAGGCGGCACCCTGCAGGGCGTCTGCGTGCGCCGGGACCGCTCCGGCGCCCACGAAGCCCTCGCCGCGGGCACCCTGCCCAGCCTGGACGCCAGCGGGATTGGCACGCCCGGCAAGCTTCTCTAGCGGAAGAGCGGGCCGGGATCGGTCTTGACGCCCAGGTAGGCGTAGGCCGCGTCCGTGGCCTTGCGGCCCTGGGGCGTACGATCCAGGAAGCCCACCTGCATGAGGTAGGGCTCCACCAGGTCCTCCAGGGCGCCTTCGTCCTCGCCCAGGGCCGCGGCCAGGGTGCGCAGGCCCACGGGTCCGCCCCGGTGCTTGTGGCAGAGGGCGTAAAGGTAGTCCCGGTCGAGGCCGTCCAGGCCCAGGTCGTCCACCTCGTGCAGCTTGAGGCAGGCCTCGGCGGACTCGATGGTGATGGTGCCGTCGCCCTTCACTTCGGCGTAGTCCCGGCACCGCCGCAGCAGGCGGTTGCAGATGCGCGGCGTCCCGCGGCTGCGCCGGGCGATGGCCTCGGAACCCGACTCCGAGAGGTGGATGCCCAGCAGCTCCGCCGAGCGCCGGCCGATGATCGCCAGATCCGACCGGGTGTAGAACTCCAGGCGGTGGACCATGCCGAAGCGGTCGTGGAGCGGCTTGGAAATCAGGCCGGCCCGGGTCGTGGCGCCCACCAGGGTGAAGGGCCGCAGGTCCACCTTCAAGGTCTGGGCGCTGGGACCCTGGCCGATGAGGATGTCCAGCTTCCGGTCTTCCATGGCCGAGTAGAGCAGCTCCTCGATGGGCGCCGAGAGCCGGTGGATCTCGTCGATGAACAGGAACTCGCCCGCCTCGAGGTTGGTGAGGATGGCCGCGAGGTCGCCTTTCTTCTCCAGGGCTGGAGCCTGGATCACCTTGCAGGGCGCGCCCATCTCATTGGCGAGGACGTGGGCCAGGGTGGTCTTGCCCAGTCCCGGAGGACCGAACAGGAGCACGTGGTCCAGCACCTCGCCCCGCTGGCTGGCGGCCTGGAGGGCGATCTCCAGCCGGGCCTTCACCTTGGCCTGGCCGATATATTCCTGAAGCCGCTGCGGCCTGAGGGAATATTCGGCGGGATCCTCGGTGTCGGTGGTGGGATCGAGGTCGGGGTGTCGGTGCATGACTCCT
>CAIRAS010000002.1 GCA_903876615.1 uncultured Holophagaceae bacterium | reverse complement strand
CGGCTGCTGGAGGGCCTGACCTGCTTCGAGCGGGGCATCCAGGCCCGCAGCGAGCTGGGCGACTTCCACGGGGCCCTGGAGCTCTGCGACCGGGCCATCGCCCTGAACCTGGGCGCGCACTACTCGGCCAAGCGCGACTCGCTGGAGTGGGCCCGCTAGGGCGACCTGCCTCCGGGAGCGCCTCCATTGATTCCCTTTCCTGTTGCAAGGAAGCTATTTTCGCCAGATGGGGCTGTTTGAATTACAGTCATGCGGGCCAGGAGCCGTTGAGTTACTGGAATGGGGAGGCCATGGGGGACGAGGGCTGGGCGGGGTCCAATCATGCCAGCGTGCTCATCGTTGATGACCTGCCCATCGTCCGCCTGGCCCTGCAGCGCATTCTCACCAAGGCGGGCTACCACTGTCTTGAGGCGGAGGATGTGGCGGGAGCGCTGGCTGTGCTGGCCCGGAACGGCATCGACCTGGTCCTCTGCGACATCCAGATGCCCGGCGCCTCGGGATTGGATCTCGTGCGGGCGATCCAGGATCGGATCCCGGACATCTCTGTGGTGATGGTCAGCTCCCTGGAGGATACGGAGACCGCCATCGAGTGCCTCCAGCAGGGCGCCTTCGGCTACGTCCTGAAGCCCTTCCAGCCCCGCGAGATCCTGGTCCAGGTGAACAGCGCCCTGCGACGGCGGATGCTCGAGATCGCCTACCGGGATCGGGAGGCCCAGCTGGCCCGGAAGGTGCGGGAGCAGACCCTGGAGATCCGCCAGTCGCGGGAGGAGATCGCCCTTCGGCTCATCTCCGCAAGCGAGCACCGCGACAATGAGACGGGCATGCACGTCAGGCGCATCGGTCTCTACGCGGCCGAGATGGCGCGTTTGCTGGGCTGGAGCGAGATGGCGGTGGAGACCATCGAGTCCGCCGCCCCCATGCATGACATCGGCAAGATCGGCGTGCCCGACGCCATTCTCCAGAAGCCCGCGGCCCTCACGGAGAACGAGTGGGTCACCATGAAGATGCACACCACCATGGGGGCGACCATCCTCAAGGGCTCCAAGGTCCCCTTCATCCAGATGGGCGCCCGCATTGCTTTGGGGCATCACGAGAAGTGGGATGGCAGCGGCTATCCCTTCGCCCTCCGCGGAGAGGAAATCCCCATCGAGGCCCGGATCACGTCGCTGCTGGACGTCTATGATGCCGTGAGCAACCGGCGCCACTACAAGGAGCCCTGGCCCGAGTACCAGGTGATCCAGGTGATCGAGGAAGGGGCTGGCTTCCACTTTGATCATGACCTGGTGCGGCTCTTCTTGAATAACCTGGACCGGTTCCGGGAGATCCTCGCCGCCAACCCCAACGAGCCTCTGCCCGGGTTCACGGGGCTGTAGGCGTTGGAGCCATGCCATTGATCACGAAAAAGAGAAACCCACCAGGATGCTCCTGGTGGGTTTCTCTTCGGTGAAAAGCTGGTCAGCCGTGCCCTTCGGGCTTTGCTGCCTGGGCGCCCTTCCGGCCTCGGCTGATGGTGAACTCGCCGAGCATCATGGGCACGGCGGCCTTCAGCATGAGGGTGAAGACCAGGAAGCCCAGGGCGAAGATGCCCGCGGCGACAGAGATCTCGGTGATGGAGGGCGTGTAGACATAGATCTCGCCCAGGGCATCGGGGGTGAGGCCGGGGATGATGAGGCCCATGCCCTTCTCGATGTAGACGCTGGCATAGATCAGCACGCAGCCGATGTTGAGGGTCACCCAGTTGGTGCGCGTCTTGGGCACCAGGAAGAGGATGAAAGCTATTGCGCCGCAGATGATCGAGGCCCAGGCGTATGGCACCAGGGTGTTGTGCCCCTTGAGGCCGAACAGCAGGTACTCGAAATAGACCATGTGCTCGGTGCCGGAGTAGAGCTCCTTGAAGGACTCCGCTGCGGTGAGGAAGAGGTTGAAGCCCATCGTGTAGGCCATGAGCTCGGCGATCTTGAAGATGGCCTCGTCTTTGATGGAGAGCTTGGTGGTCTTCCGCAGGATCTGAAGCAGGATCAGCAGGATCGCCGGGCCCGAGCAGAAGGCCGAGGCCAGGAAGCGCGGAGCCAGGATGGCCGAGTTCCAGAAGGGTCGGGAGGCCAGGCCGTTGTAGAGGTAGGCAGTGCAGGTGTGGATGCTCACGGCCATGGGGATGGAGAGCAGCACAAGGGGGGTCACCAGCTTCTTGACGTAGTGGCGCTCGGTGTAGGCGCAGTAGAGCAGGTAGGTCACCACGAAGTAGTTGAGGACCAGGTAGGCGTTCAGCACCAGCACATCCCAGGCCAGCATGGACTGGGGCCAGTTGAGGCGGCCCACCAGGGGCATGATGTGCCAGAAACGATCGGGCCGGCCGATGTCCACCATGACGAAGCCCAGGCACATGACCAGGGCGCTGATGGCCAGCATCTCGCCCAGGATGGTGATCTCCTTGATGGGCTCCCAGTCGTAGATGTAGGCAGGGATCACCAGCATGATGGCGGCCGCGGCCACGCCCACCAGGAAGGTGAAGTTGCCGATGTAGAAGCCCCACGAGACCTGGTCCCGCATGTTCGTGACGATGAGCCCGTTCTGGACCTGGCCGATGTAGGCATTGGTGCCGAAGGCGATCAGCAGGAGCAGGAAGGCCACCCAGGCGTAGTAGACCGGGCCGCCGGTGGTGATCATCCGGAGCGTGTCGGTGATGAACCGTGAGAAATTCCTCAGCGTGGTCATTGGCTCACACCCCGTAGAAGTAGAAGAAGTTGGGTTGGGTGTTCAGCTCTTCCTTGAGCTTGAACACGCGCTTGTTTTCGAGGATGTAGCGGATCTCGCTCTCCTTGTCGAGCAGGTTGCCGAACTTCCGGGAGCCCGTGGGGCAGACCTCCAGGCAGGCCGGGTACTTCCCCTGGCGGGTGCGCTGGACGCAGAAGGTGCACTTCTCCACCACGCCCTTGGCGCGGGGCCGGTTGCCCAGGTAGTGGGTCTCGGGATTGACATCCTTGGAGGGAATCTGAGGGTCCCCCCAGTTGAAGTGGCGGGCGCCGTAGGGGCAGGCGGCCATGCAGTAGCGGCAACCGATGCACCAGTTGTAGTCCACCACCACGATGCCGTCCTTCTCGCGCCAGGTGGCACCCACGGGGCACACCTTCACACAGGGGGGCTTCTTGCACTGCTGGCACTGGACGGGCATGTAGAAGTGGCCCTCGCGGGGCACCTCGTCCGGATTGTAGTAGTGCTCAGCGTGTTGGAGGTTGACGCCTTCCTCCTTTTCCAGCTCCAGCACGCGGATCCACTGGATCTCGGGATCCCGGGACTGGTTGTTCTCCTTGACGCAGGCGTGGACGCAGCGGCGACAGCCGATGCAGCGGCTCAAGTCCAGGGCGTAGCCGAACATCACGCCGGGCAGGGCGGGCGTGTTGGCGACCTTCACCTCCTTGCCGAACTTCTCCTTGTATTCCTTCTCGAGGCGCTCGATGACGGTGAGGACTTCCTCCTTCGAGAGCTCGCGGAAGTTGTGCTGGAGGAACTCCTCCTTGCTGAGCTTGCCGCAGCCGGTCAGGGCCGTTGCCACGGCGGCCACCGCGGCGCCGAGGAATTCCCGGCGGCCGTTGTTCTCACCGGAGGGGCAAGGAGCGCCAGGGGTGGGCTGGCAAGCGTCCTGGTCCATCATTTGGCACCTCCGTTCTTGATCTGGATCGCCTCGGGCCGCGCAGGCGGGGGCATGGGTTTGAGCGACTTGAAGTGGGGCGAGTGCGGGTTGTGGCAGTGGACGCAGAGCAGATACTGCTTCGCGCCGTTCCAACTGCCCGTGCGCTTGCCGTGGATGCCCACGCGCCAGTCGCGCAGCTTGTCGCCGTGGCACTGGCCGCACAGCTGGTAGGACGTGTTGAAGGACACCAGCTTGCCGTTGGCGAGGTGGAGGTTGTCCCGGTTGTAGGCGTCATGGCAGTCCAGGCACCAGCGGGTGTCGGGCCCGTGGTGGAGGGAGATGTCGGTGTGCATGTCCTTCAGCTCGCGGCGCTTCGTGTTCGGCGCCATGGACTTGGGATCGTGGCACTGGCTGCAGGGGAAGATTCCCTCGCTGAAGGGCGGCTTGGGGACCTGCACCTGGTCCTTGGGGACTTGGACCGTCGCAGCATGGGGCTTCTTGTGCTCCTCAGCGGAGACCGCGGACCCCGCCAGGGCCAGGAGACAGGCGGCCAGGCCGGGGAGGATGCTCAGGCGCAGGGGTTGGGTCATGGAGTCACCTTCAGCAGACGGGGAGCGAGGATGAATGTGGTGCCTAGGAACATGAAGGCCAGGAACAGGGTGAGCGGGTGGCCCACGGCCATGTCTTCGAAAAGGAACTTAATGGTAGCCAATGCCAGAAAGGGATACACCAGCCAACGCAGATCAAGGGTCGGAATCCGGCGAGCCGACCAGGCCAGGCCGATGGTCAGGGTCGTGAGCACGGCCGTGCGGCCCACGGCCAGCCGGGCCAGTTCTGCGGGCCCTGAGGCCTGCGCGGGGCCGATGACCCCGACCGCCAGGGCGCCCAGGCTCAGGACCCCCAGGCCCCCGGCCACGAGGGTGAAGGCCTGGAGCTTCGGCCCTGTTTCCGTTGCCGGGGGGCGGGTGAGGGCGTAGCCGACGGTGCCGGCCAGCAGCGCCAGGGCGCAGCCGGTCGCCAGTGAGGGGGCAGGTCCGGAGCCGGCCGGGCCCAGGAAGGCCTGGAAGGTCCACCGGAGCAGGCCTGAGCCGCCGCAGGCCACGGCGACATAGACCGCGCTCTGCAGCAGGAGGCTGGGGCGCTGCGTTCGGATGGTCCCGACCAGGGCCCCGAGGCCCAGCACGCCGGCCAGCACGGCGAACCAGGGCAGGGGGGCGACCATGGCGCCGCCCAGCAGGAGCAGGAAGGTGGCCAGGAGTGAGAAGTAGTTGAAGTTGGCGCGGGTCGGTTCCTCATCCCGGGCGAAGGGGATGGCAGCGGCGTAGCAGGCGGCCCCGGCCAGGATCGCGCCAACCCCCAGGAAACCCCCACCGGAGCCGGAGGTCAGGGCGATGCGGAGGGCACCGCCGAAGCCCACCGCGAGGGCCAGGCAGGTCTGCGCCCGCTCGAAGGCGCCGACCACCCGGCGCTGCTTCCGCAGGCGCCAGGCGAAGCTGCCGAGGTAGCCCGCCGCGAGTGCCAGGGTGAAGCCCATGGCGCGGGTAGCGCTGAGGTGCAGGTAGCCCTCGGGCGGGCCGCCGGTCCAGCCCGCCAGGTAGGCGAGGACCAGGGCGCCGAGGTTGGCGGCCAGGGCCGTGGGCCAGCGGAGGCCTTGCCAGCGGCGGTCGTAGGTGAGCCAGAGCGAGGCCAGGCCCAGGACCAGCAGGACGGCCAGGAAGGGTTCCAGGGCGTGGGTGGCCGCCATCATGACCAGGGCCGAGCCAAGGGCGCCCAGGGTGGCCATCCAGACCATGGGCTGGAGGTCTCGGCGCCAAGCCACGACGGTGTGCATGACGGTGACCGCCAGGAGGAGGGGGGCCGCAACTTCTGGGGCCAGCCACTTGAACCGGACCGTGGATTCCACCAGGAGGGGGTAGGCGATGAGGATGGAGGCCAGGGCGTCAAAGGTGGCCACCATGGTCTGCTTGTCGCGCAGGGCAATGAGCGCCCAGGTGACGGCGTAGGCGAGGCCCAGGGCCACGCTGAGGGCGTTGGGCAGGCGGCCGGCCTCCGCCAGGGTCCGGATGAAGTAGCCGCCGCCCAGGATGAGGCAGACCTTCCCGATCAGGCCCATGATCTGCACGCCGCTCGGCAGGGCCGGGGCTGGCTCCAGGAGGATGGCGGGCGTTCCCGCCAGAGTGGCCTTGGGCAGGGCCAGGGGGGCACCTGCCTCCAGCACTGCGACCCGCTCAAGCACGGCCGCCAGGGTTGTCTCCAGCGAGGTCAACCGCTCCTCCAGGCCTGCGCCCGGGGGACTGCCAGGTTGGCTCGAGGGGCTGGACACGGGGCACTGCTCCTAAGGGGGGCAATCGAGACGATGAGGTGTGATGAGTGATTCCATGCCACGACAGCGGCTTCGATGCGTCAAGATAAAAGCATTCATTCCAATGAATTCATAAGGGATTCAATGATCCTCAAGCCCGGATCGGGCCTGTCGGAGGTATTTATTCTGCAAGCTATAGGCAGGATAAAACAGATCGATACAGGTGCAGGCATTTCCCCGGGATTCCCCCGAGCATGTGCTGGACATCACAACAGCTTTTGGGGTGATTAGCGCCAGCTCTCTCCGCGTCGGCCCAGGGCCGCGAGCACTTCCTCCGCGGCCCGGACGCCGTGGTCCTGGGCCTCCTCGAACAGGGCAAGGCCGCTCAGCTCCGTATGGGCGAAGTGGACGGCGCCGAAGGGCCGGGCAAGGGCGAGCAGCGCGGGGTCCCAGATCTGGCCCGGGGCGGGGCGGACCATGGCGTGGCCCCAGCGCATGACATCCAGACGCGTGACCAGGCCTTCCAGGTCGGGATGGGCCGGGCGCAGGTCGTCCATGACCAGCCGGGCGCAGGCGGGCCAGTCCAGGGCCCGGAGCCGGGTCCGCTCGGCCTCGCAGTCGGGTCCGGTGAAGGGCCGGTACCAGGTGAGCACCGTGGGGCCGTAGTCGCGCAGGCTCTGGTGGGTCGCCGCCACGTAGCCCAGGGCCTCGCTGTCGCGCAGCACGTTGTCCCAGGCCAGGGGGAAGGTGGGCTCCTTCGGTCGGCCGCGGAGGGTGAGGTTGGCCACCAGCCAGGGCGCGTTGTGGATGCGGGCCAGGGCCGGGCGGGCGGCGCCGAGGCCTTCCACCACGTGCTTGGCCACGTGCTGCGGCCCCGCGAAGATCACCCGGCGGGCCCGCCAGCCCAGGCGGCGCTGGTTGACGGCATCCCAGGCGGTGACCAGGAGGCTGTCCCCATCAGGCCGGATTACGGTGGCGGCCACGCCGCAGCGCAGACGGTCGCCGCTGGCCCGGCGCAGGTGGTCCACCAGGAAGCCGTTGCCCTGGGGCCAGGTCAGCAGGGGCCGGGAGTCCTCGCCGGGGCCCTGCTTGCGGGCAGCGAAGTAGAAGAGCCCCGCCCAGGCACTAGTGGTCTCCAGCCGGGAGCCGTAGTCGTCCCGGCAGGCGTAGTCCAGCAGCCAGCGCAGGCGCGGCGAGCCGAGGCCACGCTCATCCAGCCAGGCGGCGAAGGTGAGCTGGTCCAGGGCCCGGGCCTCGGGCGCGTCCGAGCAGCGGGAGCGCGGGATACTGAAGGCCGGCCGGCCCCGGCGGTCCCGGAAGGCCGCCCAGCGGTCGACCTCGTGGAAGAAGGCGTGGTACTGCCGCTCATCCTCGGCACTGGCCCCGGCCCGCAGGTAGAGGCCCTCCCACCACTGGCCGTGGGTAAAGATCCGCTCTTCCGGGGCGCGCACCGTGGCCTCCTCCGCGAAGACGGGCTCGCCCTTTGCGTCGAAGCCCTCCAGCACGCCGCACTCCTTCAGCAGCCGCAGCACCGCGTGGTTGCCGCGGTCCGGCACCGGCAGGTAGTGGGCGGCCCAGGGGAAGGGACTGACGTGGTTCTGGCCCGAGCGGGAGGTGCCACCGGGTTCGGTCTCCAGCTCCAGCACTGCGAAGTCGTTCAGGCCGCCGCCCGCCAGGCGCCAGGCGGCGCTGAGCCCCGCCACGCCGCCACCCACGATGAGCGTGGCAATGGGCACGAAGCGGTCCGGGTCCGGGAAGGCTCCGCCCTTCAGCCAGTGGCCCAGGGCGAGGTTCGGACCCACCAGCTCGCCACCGAAGGGGAAGGCGGGCTTTGGCCGGCAGGCCAGGGGCAGGGCCGCGGCCGCCGTCGCCGCCAGGAAGTCCCGGCGCTTCACGACCAGCGTCTCCACTCCCGGGCGTAGAGGTGCACCAGCACCTGGTTGTCCAGGCGGTTCACCTCCACGGGCACCCGGTCCATGTCCTTGGGGAAGGCGAACATGGCGGCGGTGGCTTCGTCGGATAGGTGGCGCAGGCCCGGCAGCACCCGGGTCGGCACCGCGAAGTCGCGCTTCGAGGCCAGCGCGAAGCCCCACACGCCAAAGGAGGGCACCGCCAGGTGATAGGGCCGCACCTTGAGGCCCGCGGACTCCATGGTGGCGGTGATGCACCAGAAGGACTCCCGGGCCATGAGGGGCGAGGTGCTCTGCACGGCGATGATGGCGTCCGCAGTGAGGCGCCGCTGCAGCAGGCGGTAGAAGCGCGCGGTGTAGAGCTTGCCGAGGGCGTAGGTATTGGGATCCGGAAAGTCCACCAGGGCCAGGTCGAAGGGGGCCACGGCAGTCTCCTGGAGCCAGACCATGGCATCCGCGTTCACCACCCGCACCCGGGGATCGTCCAGGGCCGCGCCGTTGAGTGTGCGCACCATGGGCTGGCGCCGCGCCATGTCGGTCATGGCGGGATCCAGGTCCACCAGCACGACCTCCTGGACCGTCGGATGCTTCAGCACCTCGCGCACGGCGAGGCCGTCGCCGCCGCCACAGATCAGCACCCGCCGAGCGTCCGGCTTCACGCTGAAGGCGGGATGCACCAGGGCCTCGTGGTAGCGGTACTCGTCCGCGGAGGAGAACTGCAGGTTGCCGTTGAGGAAGAGCTGGAAGCTGCCCCGGCCCCGGGTGAGAACGATGCGCTGGTACTCGCTGTCCTTGGCGTAGACGATCTCGTCCGCGAAGATCTCCTCCTCCACGGCCAGGGTGAACTTGCCGGCAAAGGCCAGCCCCACGGCCAGGATGGCCATCACCACCAGGCAGCGCAGGCGGAGCATCCGCGTGGGTCCCAGCTGCGTCACCAGCAGGTGCGTGGACCAGAGCCCCACAGCGGCGTTCAGCAGACCGAAGAGCAGGCTGGTCCGCACCAGGCCCAGCTTGGGCATGAACAGCAGCGGGAACAGCAGCGACGCGAACAGCGCGCCGATGTAGTCCAGGGTGAGGACGCCCGCCACCAGGTCCTTGAAGCGGATCTGGTCCTTCAGGATCCGCATGAGGATGGGGATCTCCAGGCCCACCAGGGTGCCCACCGAGGCCACCACGCCGTAGAGCACCACCCGGAAGGCGTGGGTGTGGGCGAAGGCCAGGAACAGGATCGGCGCCGAGAAGCCGCCCACCAGGGCCACCGCCAGCTCCAGGTCCACGAAGCGCCGGGCCAGCCCGCGCTGGAGGAACTTCGAGAGATACGAACCCAGCCCCATGGCGCTGAGGTAGACCCCGATCACCGTGGAGAACTGCGTGACCGAGTCCCCCAGCAGGTAGCTCGACAGCGTCCCCGCCACCAGCTCATAGATCAGCCCACAGCTCGCGATGAGCAGCACACTGAGGAACAGCAGAGGAGCTCTCAGCGTGGGCTGGGTTGCTTCATCCATGGATCGCGGCGGCGATGATGATGGAGATCCCCAGGATGAGGCTGCCGAGGACGATGCCCAGGGCGGTGTTCTGGTCGTCTTCCATCTCCTTGCGCAGCGAGAAGGGCAGGACCTTGATGAGCACCAGCCAGACGGCGCCGAGGATCACGAGGCCCAGGATGGAGAAGACGGCGGCGACGAGGAGCTGGTGCAGCAGTTGGTTCGTGAACATCACTTACCTCCGTGGAAGCCGTTGTTGTGCAGGAAGGTGCGGTAGGCGCCGGGGGTCTGGCGCACGCTGGGTGGCAGGTCCGCGCGGCGGCGGTTGCCGAAGAACTCCCGGCCGAGAAAGCCGTTGGCCACCAGCAGGCTGAAGCCACCGCCCAGGAAGAGCAGGTAGAGAATCCGCATCAGCCGCCTCCGGTCTTGGATGAATACATGCTTTCCTGCCAGCGCCAGGTCTCAAAGGCCGTCATGCGGAGCACCAGGAGCAGCGGCACGATGAGGATGGCCAGCAGCGCCAGGCCCGGATAGAGCCAGCGCAGGACGCCCTGGCGCAGCCGCACGTCGATGGCCCGCACGGGCGGCACCCGGCCGTCCCAGGTGGGGGCGAGGCGCAGCACGTAGGTGCCCGCGGGCACGGCGCTGAGGTAGACCGTCTCGCCCTGGGCACCCTCGGCCCAGGACTCGCCGCCATCCACGCCGTGGTAGAAGCTGGACTCCACCAGGAAGAGCTCGGCCACGCCCGTGGTCTCGCTCACCAGGGCGCCTTCCAGGGAGATCCAGGCATTGTTCACGGGAGCTTCCAGGGTGAGGGCCAGGTTCTGGAAGCCGTTCTTGATCTCGATGGGGCCCGAGAAGTAGACGGGCTCCTGGGGCTCGGTGGCGGGCTGGACGCCCGGCGCGGGCCGCTTGGCGGGGATGCGCCGGTCCGGCGCCGCGGCGGAGGTGGGGTCGATGCGCGCCAGCTCAAAAAGGTCCAGCCTCTGGTGGAACAGCTCGACGTTGCGGTGCGTCATGGACTCCGCCAGCACCAGCGCCAGCAGCAGCCCCAGCGCCCCCACCAGCCAGAGGGCGCCCTTCGCCAGGGTCGCCTTGTGGGGGTTGGGCTGGAAGGAGGCGATGCCCTGGGGCGCGGGGGGGGCGCCCTCGAGCTTGAAGGCGCTCCAGACGGTCTCGGGCTCCAGGTAGGTGGACAGGCTCCAGTTCACTTCGCCGCCGCCCTTGTGCGCCTGCCGCTCGCAGCTGAGGCTGCGGGGTGGCGCCACGAACTCGGCCACCTCCACCCGCTCGCCCTGCTCCACGGCCCAGTAGAACTCGCCCCAGACGCCCTCGACCACGGCTGTCACATCCTGGAAGCGGCGCCAGCTCGCGCCCAGGGCGCTCAGGTTCTTCTGGCCGTCCCGCACCGCGGGCACTTCGCCCGGCGCCACCGCCGTGGCCAGGCTCCAGTGGCCGTCGCTCTGCACCAGCCAGCGAAAGCCGTGCTGGCTGTCCAGCAGCAGGTACTCGTTCCAGGGGTAGTCGGTGTCGTCGATGCTGCAGCTGCGGCGCAGCTGGCCGATGCAGGTGACGCGCTCACCCTGCAGGGTGCCCTCAGCGCCCAGGGGGATCACCACATCCTGGCGGGGCTGCTTCAGGCTCTTGAGGAAGGCCAGCTTGCCGTCCGCCGCCGAGAGCAGGCTGCCGCAGCTGGGGCAGCCCACGCGCTGGGTCTGGTCCGGGGCGTGCAGGGCCAGGGTCCCGCCACAGTGGGGACAGCCGAGGCCCTGGACGCCCACCTTGGCCGGCTTGCGAAGTCCCCCCCGGATGCCCAGCTCCGCCAGGGGCGTCTCGCGGCCCAGGAAGAACAGCGGCGGCTCCTCGCTGTAGTCCAGGGTGGCGAAGGCGCCGTTGCGGCCGGAGAGGTCCGCGAAGCGGTAGGTGGCGCCCGGGTCCACGGCCCAGGGGATCTCGCCCTCGGCGCTGTGGAAGGTGGCCTGGCTGACCTCGCCCACGGTCCAGAGGCCGTCGGGCCCCAGGTCCGCCGGACCGCCCGGCTGCAGCGCGTCCACGGGGGGCAGGGTGCCGTGGGGCTGCTGGGTGAAGGTCAGGTAGAAGCGGCCCTGGGCCTCCGCCAGCCAGCCCCAGCGGCCGTCATCCAGGGCCAGATACCACTCGTCCCAGACGCCGCCCAGGGCATGCTTCAGCTGGACCCGACCCGCCAGCGTGAAGGCGCGGCCCGCGTGGGTCCCGGAGGCGCCGAGCCCCAGGGGCGAGCCCGTGTCCACCAGGTCCGCGACCTTGCCCAGCAGCTCCGGATTGCGGTCCCGCCGCGCCGCCAGGGCCTTGCAGTAAGGGCAGACCGTCACCATGGTGCCCGGCCGGAAGTTCAGGGCGGCACCGCAGCTGGGACAGGAGGCGAGAGTGGTCATAGGAATGCCGTGATTATGCAGGTTCCTTAGAGCAGGGGGAAGATCTGGCGCAGGCCGGCGCGGAACTCAGCCTCAGCCGTCAGCAGGCTCAGCACCAGGTGGCCATCCCCCGGCAGGTCGAAGAAGGAGCCGGGATGCACCAGGGTGCCGGTGCTTTCCAGCAGCCGCAGGGCGCAGGCCTCGTCCGCGTCCACGGCAGGGCGGCGCAGCAGCACGGACCAGCCCCCCTCCACGGGCAGGCGTCCCAGGTGGGGGTGGTCGGCCAGGGCCGCGTCCAGGCTGGCGAGGTTGGCCCGGAGCCGGGCCTGCACCTGCGCCCGCAGCTCCGGCGCCAGGGCCAGCAACGTGCCTGCCGCTGCCTGCACCGGGGCGGACACCGACAGGTACTGGTCCGCCAGGAAGGCCAGGGCCTCCAGGTGCTCGGCGGCACCAGGCCCCCGCACGGCGATCCAGCCGAGCTTGAGCTGCGGCAGGGCGGCCACCTTGCTGAGGCCCGACAGCAGGAAGACTGGGCAGGGCGGCGCCGGGTCGGCCAGGGCTGTGGCCAGGCGGTCCTCGGGCGGCTCCAGGGTGTAGTCCGCGAAGACCTCGTCCACCAGCAGGGCCAGGCCCCGGCGGGCGCAGAGGGCCGTGAGGCCATCCCACTCGACCCGGGACAGGAAGTGGCCCGTGGGGTTGTTGGGGTTCACCACCACCACGGCGCGGGTGCGCGTACCGGCTGCGGCCTCCAGGGCGTCGAGGTCCAGGTGCCAGCGCTCGTGGAAGTAGGACTGCACCGGCCGGGCCACCAGGCCTTCGAGCCGGGCCAGCCAGTGGAACAGGGGATAGGCGGGGCTGGGCACCAGCACCTCGTCCCCGGGGTTGCCCAGCAGCTTGAAGAGCAGCCCATAGCCCTCGCTGGTGGAGGCCGTAAGCAGCAGGTCCTCCGCCCGCAGCCCCTGGCCGTGGTGCGACGCCACGGCCTCCCGGGCGGAGCGGGTGCCGCAGGGATCGGGATCATAGGCCAGCACCGCGGGCTGCGCCAGGGCCGCCCGGATCGCCGCCTCGGGATAGGTGAAGCCGCAGCGGGTGGGGTTCGAGACGGTGAGGTCAAGCACCGATTGACCCGCCGCGCGTCGCCGGGCCAGGGCCGCGGACAGGGCGTTGGGCTCGAGGCCCTGCGGAAGACGGGAGGAGAGGTGCATGGGTCCAGGGTAGACGAGTTCCGGCACCAGCTTCCCGGTCGGGCCATAATGGGGCCGACCCCTCAAGGAGGCTCCCATGGCGAAGACGCTCAAGGTCGCGGTGCTGCTGGCCGGCTGCGGCCACCTGGATGGCGCGGAAGTGCGCGAGGCGGTGCTCACCCTGCTGGCCCTGGACCAGCACGGCGCGGCCTTCCAGTGCATCGCCCCCAACGCCGACCAGTTCCATGTGGTCAACCACGTCACGGGCCAGCCCGAGCCTGGCGCCGCCCGCAACATCCTGGAGGAGTCCAGCCGCATCGCCCGGGTGGGTCAGTGCCTGGACCTGGCCCAGGCCAAGGTCGCGGACTACGACGCCCTGGTGATGCCCGGGGGCTTCGGCGTGGCCAAGAACCACTGCACCTTCGCCTTCAAGGGCGCCGAGGGCGACGTGCGCCCTGACGTGGCCGCCTTTGTGCGCGGCTTCTTCGACGCCAAGAAGCCCGTGGGCGCCATCTGCATCGCACCGGCCCTGGTGGCCCTGACCCTCGCGGGTAGGACCTCCACGGAGCTGACCCTGGGCAACGACGCCGGTTGCGCCGCCGCCGTGACCCAACTGGGCCAGCACCACCGCGACACCCCCAGCGCCCGCGAGGTCGTCATCGACGAAGCGAACAAGCTGGTCACCACCGCCGCCTACATGTTCGACGACGCCCGCCTCAGCGACGTCTGGGTCGGCATCGAGCGCTGCATCGCCGAAGTGCTGAAGCGGGCGTAGAGCTTCAGAAACGATCCACACATCCAACGCGATAGTTCAGTCTGTCTTGCGTATCGGCGCAGCCGATACCGAGAGGACGCGAAGGTGCGAAGAAAAGCAGAGGAACTGCTGTTGCTTTTCTTTGTGCCCCTTTGTGCTCTCCCTGTAAATACACCCCGCCAGACCGGAACTGATCACCACCAAGACACCAAGGGCACCAAGAAAAGCGTGGCCCCTCAGGTGGGGCCACCATGCCTGCAACCATTGGGGACTGCCACTCGTTCAGCACGGGTAGGATCCCGGGGGCGCCGGGGTCGCGTCCCAAGAAGCGCAGCCCCGGCGCCCCCGGGATCCTACCCGTGCTGAACGAGTGGCAGTCCCCAATGGTTGCAGGCATGGTGGCCCCACCTGAGGGGCCACGCTTTTCT
>CAIRAS010000001.1 GCA_903876615.1 uncultured Holophagaceae bacterium | reverse complement strand
TATCGTGGGCCGCGCCAGCCTTCGGCGGCCAGGGGTAAACCCACTGCCCAGGCCGGTGGCACCGCGAACATCGTTTCGATCTGCTTCACAGCATCCTCGGGGGCGTCATGCGCGATCTCGATGACCGCCTCGTCATGAACGTGGGCCACGATTTTAGCGCCTTGTTGGTCTAATCGCAACATCGCTTCCGCAAGAATGTCCCGGGCGACTGCCTGAGTCACGTTCTCAGCGAGGCTTCCTCCGTAAGTGCTGATGCGCTTCCACGTCCCCGAAGCCGATGGGTCCGGCAGGATCTTCGCCTTGACGTTCGACACCACGGTCATGTAGGTGAGCGCATCCTTGTCCTCACCCCAGGGGGTGGTGACTTCGCGGATCTCAGGGTAGGGGTAGCACAGCACTCGCTTGCTAGGAAGCTGGCACCACAGGAAGCTCCCGGCCTTCTTAAAGGTAACGCTGCGCCCGGGCCCATAGCCCAGGCCCACGGTCATGGGCCGGCCGGACGTCAGGGTGTAGAGCGCAGCCTCCAGCTCGGACCAGTAGGCGACGATGCGCGGATGGGCTTTGCGCCAGGCCACCTTGATCTGGTCGGCTTGCTCATCGGTGAAGTGGACGTTGTAGTTCTTGGCCATGGACTGAAAGGCGCCAACGCCCCCGCCGTAGCCCAGGGCCAGCTCCATGACCTTGCCGATCTGGCGCTGCTCCTTGGTGACCTCGTTGACTGGGATACCGAAGGATCGGCTGTACGCCAGCTTGTAGATGTCAGGGCCCACGCCGCGGTCGAAATTCTTGAACGCCTCCAGCTTCCAGGTCTCGCCGGCCAGCCACGCCAGGACACGACCCTCGACGTTGCTGAAGTCCACGGCGACCAGGTCTTTGCCCGGAGGGGCGATGATCATCCCGCGCAGGGAATCGCTCAGCGCGTCCAGGGTGGGCCCGTAGAACGTGTCGACGTAATCGCGGCTGTCCAGGTGGGCGATAATGTCTTCGACGTCCTGGGGCTTGATCCCGGGGCGGCAGCGGGGCAGATTCTGGGTCTGTACACCGCGACCGGCCCACCGGCCAGTGCTGGCGCCGTGGTACTGATGAATGCCGCGGACCCGGCCGTCGCCAGCCGCCCGGTCACGCATGGCCACCAGCTTCGCCGTGCTGCTCTTCGCTGCTTCCTTGCGCAGCTCCAGGGCGTTCCGCACCTGGGGTGGCAGATCGTCGCCACCCAGCGCATCCAGCACGTCGGCCTTGGCCAGCCCGGTGATCTTCACGCCCTGAGATTTGATCCACTTCACCAGCAACTGGACCTCGGTGCAGCTGCCGACGACACCACCCGTGACCTTCAGGATCTCGCCGTCGAGACGGGTCTTCTCCTGGGCCACCAGGGCAAGCGCCTTATCGATTGCCACCAAGTCCACCAGAACGCCGTTCTGGTTGATCTTGTAGTCGAGGGCCCAGACCGCCTGCTCCTGCTCGGACAACTCCATGAGCCTGTGGTGCAGCGCACGTTCCACCTCCACATCGGTTTTGCAATAAGCGTATAATTTGCGAAAGTCCTCGGGCGCCGTCTCCGGGGTCCAGAACTCGTTGTTGACGTTCGGCTTGCAGAGCTTGAGCATGACGCGCTTGCCCAGCCCATCCTTGCGCTCGGCCAGCCCCACCGCCGGCGCGGCGTTCTCCAGGCTGCCGGGCAGCGCCATCGCGTAGGCCATGCACATTGTGCAACGGCACTGCTCCGGCTTGAGGGTGGGCCAGTCGTGCCGTTTGGCGAGCACTTCGTTGGTCAGCGCGATCTCGAAGGCTGCGTTGTGGGCGTACACCAAACCGCCGGCTTCGATATGCTGGCGCAGCCGTTCAGGGCACGGTTGGGCGGCGGTCCAGATCTGGACTGGCTCGTCGTCGAAGGCGTAGGCCGCGCAGTGAACGTCCGTCGTCGGGTCTTTCGAGTAGACGTCCAGACCACATGCCTTCAGGTCGCAGGATGAGCGGGTTTCCAAGTCAAGGTGCGCGATCGACACCTTCAGCCCCCCATCTCAACTTCAACCGCGATCCCCAGAGCCATCGCCAGCTTCTTCATCTGGTCGCAGAAGCACCGGGTCCACTCCTCGCGGAACTTCTCGATGGCGCCCACGCCGGCCCGGCACTTCACCACCTGGTTGGCGTAGGACTCAGCAATCGGGATGAGCTGGTCCCGCTGCTCTTCGTAAACTCGGTCGCGGATGGCTGCACGCCTGATCATGGGGGTCTCCTCTTCACCGCCAAAGGCCCTTTCGGGCCGATGACGTAGACATGTTACGAAACGAGCAACAACTCAGCCAAAAATATTGGCCGCGGTCTTCTCGCCAGCCGTGGCACCAGCCACGGGTTCGAAAGCTTTGTTGGCGGGGGTGTTGGCGCCGGAGAGCGGTTCGCCGTCACGGGTCTTCTGCGCCATGCCCAGGTAGAAAGTGACGCCGGGGCTAACCTGGCTGCCGACTTCGCCGTATGCCTTGGCCGTGACATGTGCCCGGAACCAGGCGCCGGAGTAGACCTCGGTCTCGTCTTCGATCTTCTCCACGGTGGGCCCGAACACGCCGGGCTTGTGCTCGGCGTTGGTCGTGAACGTCACCAGAACCCAGTCTGGGCCGATGCCCTCGAAATCCTTCTCGACCTGGGCGTAGGTGCGAAATGGGCTACGAAGCACCTTGGGGATCTTGTCACCCCACTTCGCCACAGCGGCCTCACGGGCGGCCTCCTTGAGCGCGGTGAGGTCGGTGGTCGGGGGGAAGGCGGCGCGCAGGGTGTACTTCAGCTTGCCGGGGGTGCCGTCGTCGTTCTTGCCGGCGATGGGGGTGATAAGCGAAACGAAGGTTCCGCGGAATTCAGGGGTGGTAAGAGTGGTTGCCACTTGGGGCTCCTCGTGTGAACGTATTACGCAGACGGCCGGTCTGCCGACGGTTGGGGAAGCGGAACTACTGGGCCGGGGGCGCCGGCAGGATCACCAGCGGCTTGTTGATGGTGTAGCCGCGGGCGGTCAGCAGATCGATGGCGTCCTGCTCGGCCTGCTTGCCCTCCACGAAGGCGGCGAACTTGGCGAGGCACTTATGGGCGCCCCCTTCTAGTTCGATGCCCTCGGCCTGGATGAAGGCCAGCACGTGGGCCTTCAGGTTTTCGATGGAAACGGAAAGTGCGCTCATTTCTTCTCCTCAGAGAAAGCCGCCTTGGCATCAAGGCGGACGGGTTCACGGGAATCGGATTCATGCACGAGGGTGTGGCCGGAGCTTTCCTTAACGGTGAAAGGCTCCAGGACCGCTGCGCGTTCGGCAGCGTTCTTCCCCGGGCAGAGCTTGAGGATGTCGCCGACCGGCAGCAGTTCCTTGGGCTTGTAGACCAGGGTCTCGTCGGTGACCTTCAGCACGCCCATGAGGCATATGTCGATCACGTTTTCCTTCCACTTCCGGGTGGC